>JANOWB010000090.1:0-6202 GCA_031417695.1 Polaromonas sp. | reverse complement strand
AGTAAGGGCCGATTGACCGATGAACAGGAGTCCGCACACATCAAAGCCATGCGCCACCTGCCCGTGGCGTAGGCAGCGGTGCTAGCACTAGAGCCGCAAGTCATTGCCTGGGCCGAACACTTTGCAAGACAAGAAAACGCTTTGTTTTTAGGCCGTGGCCTGCACTACCCGATAGCGCTTGAAGGCGCGCTAAAACTCAAAGAAATCAGCTACATCCACGCCGAGGCCTACCCGGCAGGCGAGCTAAAACACGGCCCATTAGCGCTAGTGACCAGCGCCATGCCCGTGGTGGCGGTTGCACCCAACGACAGCCTACTGGAAAAACTGAAAAGCAACCTGCAAGAAGTCCGCGCACGCGGCGGCGTGCTGTACGTGCTGGCCGACGCTGGCACAAAACTCACGTCAAGCGAAGGCCTGCATGTCATCCGCATGCCAGAGCACTACGGCCCGCTAAGCCCGATGCTGCATGTGGTGCCGCTACAGCTGCTGGCGTATCACACGGCGGTTGCGCGGGGGACGGATGTGGACAAGCCTAGGAATTTGGCGAAGTCAGTTACTGTCGAGTGACCAAGGGTTCACTAGCCCCACGCCCGTACTCGCAAAGTCGGGCGCATTTCGTGTCACCACGGTAAAGCCATGCTCAAGCGCAGTTGCAGCAATCATGGCGTCGCGCTCTGAGCGGGGGTTAGGCACATGCAGCGCAGCGCACACCGTAGCGGTGATGTCGCTGAACGGCAAAATGCGACCGGCAAACGCTTCACGCACACCAGAGAGCCAAGTGCGAAGTGCATTCCCTTGGGGAGGCGTACGCCTCTCAAGCGCCAGGATGCCCATCTCCAATTCAAGGATGGTGATGGCTGACAAGAAAAGTTGGCTGCTGGGCTGCCCAGCTGCCCAAGCCCGAACCTCCGCAGATTGGTGAGGTTTGCCGCGCCGCAGCTCAGAGATGACGTTGGTATCCAGAACAAACATGAATCGCCCTTAATCACATTTATTCAAACGTAGTGCCTTGAACGGTGAGAGTCAGGCGAGGCGGGTCGAAATCGATGTTTTCCCCGCCGGCAATGCCGTCCATCACATCGAGCAGTGAATACGGTTTTTGCCCAGTAATACGGTAGTAATCATTAATTTCAAGCAGCGCAAAAGCCGGCCGCCCCCGGTCAGTGATGAACACAGGGCCGTTGGCAGCTGCACGCTTGGCTGCAGAAACGTCACGGGTGAAGTCGCGGCTGGAGAAGGTGTGGATGGTCATACAGATATCTTAAACTTAATTTTGTTTGTATGTTATGACAAGCAGAGTAAATTGTGAATTTAGCCAAACTAGAAACGTTGTGCGCTTGACCACAGACGATATCACCAACGTCGCATGCATCGCCTATAGAACCCATGCGAGACACAGACCAAGAATGTAGCGATGGCGGTGTGCAGATAATCAGCCATATTTTGGGAATGTTGAAGCTGAAATCGAGTGTGGCTACGATTGCGCGGCAAACTCACATTACCGACCTTTAACGCTCTGCACGCTTGTATGTGCAGGGCAGGCTTGCAAAACCGAGGATTAAATGAACACAGAGCTTTTAGATTTTGCAGAAAAATCTGGATACGAGAACATGCGAGGACACCTTGCACACGCAGAGACCTTGGCCAAAGACGCTGCAAATATGATGACGGTGGTTCTCGCAGGCACTGGAGGAGCGCTTGCTTATGCCGTTAAATGGTTTGAGTCCGAGGCGAAATTACCGTCTACATGGGGAGCGGCTGTTGTGGTGATTTGGTTGGCCTGCATCGGCATAGTCCTTGTTTTCAAATGCCTTCGGACGAAAAAAACACCAATGCTTTACAACGAGCCGATGCACCTATACAAGCCAGAATTGAAACTGAGTATTTATGAGGCTAGGCAATGGGAGCTTAAAAATCTGCAAGAGCGAATTGATCAAATAAAAGTGCGAAATCTTCGAGATGCGCTTTGGATAGACAGGTTAAGGATAGCCGCCGCAATGACACCCCTTCCATTTATCATCGCGGCCGCTGCGGCTGCTTATTTTTAGGTTCTGGGCTGCGCTGTATAGGTTCAGGTTGAGGAAATGGATTGCTGGCTGTCGCCATGATGGGGGCCTTTGAGCAAAAAGTTTGTGTTGTTTGGGGATCGCCAAATCTTAAGCTAGGTATCTATGGGTTGCCCCCCAACGGGGCAATTAAAGCTCATTGACTTCATTGCCGTTCACCCGCTGATTTTTTTAGCCCAACTGGCCCCTAGAGGTAGGGTGCCTCGAATTGCTCACGTTGTTGGCCTTGTTTGCCTCTTGCCTCAAGAAATCGATCTGGACATTGCTTTTGCGGTGTAACATTTAGTGACTTCAGAATCATCAATGCGGCCAGCTACAAAGAGGATGCCTTGGCAAATACCTACAACTTATTCATCAGTCATTCATGGGCCTACAGCGATGCCTACGAAAAGCTGGTTGCCTTATTAGACAACCGAGGGTACTTTTCGTACAAAAACTATTCGGTCCCGAAGGATGATCCCATTCACAACGCTGGCACTAACGCGCAACTTCGCGCCGCAATCATGCGTCAGATCGCTCCGTGCCACTGCGTGGTCATGCTTGCCGGGGTCTACTCGACGCACAGCAAATGGATCAACGAAGAGATTGCGATTTGTACGACACAGTTTGCCACCAAGAAGCCCATTGTGGGCATTAACCCATGGGGAGCTCAACGTAGCTCACAGGTGGTTCAGGACGCTGCCGCAGTAATGGCTAATTGGAATACGGAATCAATCGTTGCCGCCATTCGTCAGGTGTGCAAATGAGGCAAGCGCTCGTCGTTGGGATCGACCATTACAAGGCCGGCAGCCCGTTGCATGGATGTGTCAACGATGCGCACGGCGTTAAGGCTGCGCTGGAGCGCCACGGCGACGGCAGCGTGAACTTCGGCGTAAAGCTCTTGACGGGCACTGGCCCCACGGACTTGGTGACTCGTGCTGTTCTCAAAGACCACGTCCGACAACTGTTCGATAGTTCCAATGAGACCGTACTCTTTTATTTTGCAGGTCATGGGCACGTAGAGGCTTCAGGCGGCTATCTGCTCGCAAGCGATTCACAGAGCGGTGACGAGGGGCTACCTCTCGCCGATGTTCTTTCGTATGCGAATAAGTCCACGGCGCGCAACAAGGTCATCATTCTTGACAGTTGCCATTCAGGTATTGCTGGGAATGCCCCAAATGGGGCTGCGTACGCGGAGCTATCTGACGGGTTAACTATCTTGACCGCGTCTACTGCGGAACAATACGCAAGTGAGGCAAACGGCAGTGGTGTATTCACGAACTTGCTTGTGGACGCCCTCAACGGGTCAGCTGCCAACTTGGTTGGCGAAATTACGCCTGGCAGCATCTATGCTCACATTGATCAATCCTTGGGCCCATGGGAGCAACGGCCTGTGTTCAAGACCAACGTTAAGAGCTTCGTTTCGCTCCGCACTGTGCAGCCTTCGGTTCCAACGGCCGAGCTGCGACGAATTGCTGAATTCTTTCCGGCCGCTGGGCATGAATTCCCGCTCGACCCAACATACGAGCCCGAAGGAGGCAATCCTGATCCAAACAACGTAGTTACTTTCGCTATCCTTCAGCGGTTCAATCGTGTAAACCTTGTGGTGCCTGTTGGGGCTATCCACATGTACAACGCCGCAATGGAAAGCCGTGTGTGCAAGTTGACGGTACTTGGTGAACACTATCGCAGTTTAGTGGCGCGTGGTCGCATTTAGAAGTCGCATCACCTGCGCGACGCCGCTGGTTGAAATTGTTGGCAGCGGAACAATTGGGGTCAGACTTCAATTGAAGCCATTTGAATTTCATTTTTAGGGAATCAAATTAGCCTCTAGCCCAATCAAAATCTGCGTAAGCAGCTATGAGTTAAATAGCAAATATAACAACTCAAGCAGTCTCACACATTTCATAAGCGGCGAGGGCTAGGCCGGCGGCAACACCAGCCAGTGCGACGTTACAGCCAGAACCATCCAAACGGATCGCACTAAAGCAAGAGGCAGCTACAGACTGCAACATCAGTTCGACTGCCAACGTGAATATGGCGCATCGCCATACTGGCGAGACACTGCAATCAGTTGCTGCAACAGGTTGCAATTCCCCCAAATCAGTCAGCAACCGCCGCCTGAATTAAAGTCGCATATTCTCAAAATTTGGAGCGGTTAAATCTTTATACCTTTGGCCGACGCCGATGCTGTCCCCACCAACGCCCTTCTCACCGACCCCTGCGCTGTTAAAGAAGAGTTGCACCGTGTGCGTGCACTCATGCAACTTGAGCAAAAGGAAGACGCGGCGCAATTCAAACTCAAAAACGCCCAGGCCAGCATTGGGGAGCGCCAGCGGCGAGGGTTGACCTGGTACCCGATCACCATCACCAAAGAAGACATCTGCTTTGGCGGCAAGGTAGTGATGGAGCTGGAGCGCCCGGCCGAACAGAGTGGCCTGCACTTGTTTCAGGTGGGCAAGAATGCTTGCCTGTTTAGCAATGCGCCGGGTTACTCGGCTGCTGACCGGCCTGCGCTCAATGGCGTTATTACCAGTGTGCGGCGCAATAAGCTGCTGCTGGCCACCACCAAGGACGAGCTTCCCGATTGGGTACTTGACGGCGGCAAGCTGGCAGGAGGCAAACTCGGCATTGATCTCACCTTTGATGAGGTGAGTTACCGCGAGATGGACAACGCCTTGAGCGAAGTGATGCGCGCCCGTGGCGACCGGCTGGCGGAGCTGCGCGATGTGCTGCTGGGCGCCCGGCAGGCGAGCTTTCGCTCCGACAGAGCAGACGACCTGTTTTACCCCAGCCCGCTCAACGACTCGCAGCTAGCCGCTGTGCGCCACGTGATAACGGCGCAAGACGTCGCCATCATTCACGGCCCGCCGGGCACTGGCAAGACCACCACGCTGGTGCAGGGCATTCTGGAAACCATCCGGCGTGAGCGGCGCGTGCTGGTGTGCGCACCGTCGAACACAGCCGTGGACCTGCTTACTGAAAAGCTGGCCGAGCGCGGTGTCTACGTCATCCGCATGGGCAACCCCAGCCGTGTGTCAGACCTGCTGCTGCAGCACACCCTTGATGCCAGAGTGATGGCCCACCCGAGCTACGCCAAGATGCGCGCGATGCGCGAGACCGCCGCGCAGCACCGCGATACTGCCAGCCAAAGCGCCGATGTGCATGCTCGCCAATTTGGCTTCGAGGGGCGGGAACACCGCCGGCTGCTGAGAGACGAAGCGCGAACGCTTTCGCAAGCAGCCGACGACCTCGAGCGCTTTATCACTGAGGACGTGCTCGAGTCGGTGCAGGTCATCACCAGCACGCTGGTGGGCGCCAGCAACCGCAACATTCGCTACCTGCCGTTTGAGACCGTCTTTATCGACGAAGCCGCCCAGGCGCTAGAGCCGGGCTGCTGGATTCCGATTGCCAAGGGCCAGCGCGTGGTTTTGGCCGGTGACCACCACCAGCTACCGCCCACTGTGAAAAGCGAAAAAGCTGCGCGTGGAGGCCTGCGCGAAACACTGTTTGAAAAGTGCATCAAGCGCCAACCTGCCACGGCCCGCATGCTCACCGTGCAGTACCGCATGCACGAGCACATCATGGCTTTCAGTTCCGCGCAGTTTTATGGTGGCCAATTGGTGGCGCACCCTACCGTGCGCCATGCTGGCCTGGAGGCTTACAACACGTGCTTCGCGCCCGACCTGCCGGTGGAATTCATCGACACCGCTGGCCTTGGCTTCTCTGAAATCACCATTCCTGAAAGCCGCTCTACGGCCAACCCTCAGGAAGCCGATTTATTGCTCAAGCGTCTGGCTCAACTCCTTCAGCTGCTGGAGGAGCCCCATAACAGGATCGAGCATGAGCCGGAGCACGAGCAGACGCCGCTCAAGTCTCTCTCAATAGGCGTGATTGCCCCTTACCGCGCCCAAATCAACTATTTGAAGGACGCCATAGAGGAAAACGCCGCGCTCAACAGCCTGCAACACCGGCGCATGCTCAGCGTGGGCACCGTCGATTCGTTTCAAGGCCAGGAGCGCGACATCATTGCCATTTCATTGACGCGCAGCAACAACCACGGCGAAATCGGCTTCCTCTCCGACATCCGCCGCATGAACGTTGGCATGACCCGCGCCAGGCGGAAGTTGCTGCTGGTCGGCGACTCGTCGACGCTC
>JANOWB010000089.1:0-4989 GCA_031417695.1 Polaromonas sp. | reverse complement strand
GTTTTCAAAGCGCGTGACCATACCGTCAGCCGCCAAGAGTCGAAGGAAGTAAAAAATGAGTGCCGTACTAGACCCCCACAACCACGGGCATGCCCACGCTGATCACCATGACCATGGCGCGCCAGTAGGCTGGCGCCGGTGGGTGTTTGCCACCAACCACAAAGACATCGGCACGCTGTATTTGCTGTTTGCCTTTTTCAATTTGATGTTTGGCGGCGTGTTGGCTCTGGGCATTCGGGCTGAGTTGTTTCAGCCGGGGCTGCAACTGATTAACCCGGAGCTGTTTAACCAGCTCACCACCATGCACGGGCTGATCATGGTGTTCGGCGCCATCATGCCGGCGTTTGTGGGTTTTGCGAACTGGATGATTCCGCTGCAAATTGGTGCGGCTGACATGGCTTTTGCGCGCTTGAATAACTTCAGTTTTTGGCTGATGATCCCCGCGGCTTTGCTGCTCGGCGCTTCGTTTTTCATGCCTGGCGGCGCACCTGCAACTGGCTGGACGCTTTACGCGCCGCTAACGCTTCAAATGGGTCCGTCAATGGACACCAGTATTTTTGCGCTGCACTTGTTGGGTGCGTCGTCCATCATGGGTTCCATCAACATCATCGTGACCATTTTGAACATGCGCGCCCCTGGCATGACGCTGATGAAGATGCCGATGTTCTGCTGGACCTGGTTGATCACGGCCTACCTGCTTATCGCGGTGATGCCCGTGCTGGCAGGCGCCATCACCATGACGCTGACTGACCGCCACTTTGGCACCAGTTTCTTTAACCCCGCTGGCGGCGGCGACCCGGTGATGTACCAGCACATCTTCTGGTTTTTTGGCCACCCCGAGGTGTACATCATGATCTTGCCGGCATTCGGCATCATCAGCCAGATCATTCCCGCGTTTTCGCGCAAGCGTTTGTTCGGCTATGCATCGATGGTGTATGCCACCGGATCAATCGCGATTTTGAGCTTTGTTGTGTGGGCGCACCACATGTTCACCAGCGGCATGCCGGTTACCGGCCAGCTGTTTTTCATGTACTCAACGATGTTGATTGCCGTTCCTACTGGCGTGAAAATCTTTAACTGGATTGCGACCATGTGGAAGGGCTCAATGACATTCGAAACCCCCATGTTGTTTGCGGTTGGTTTTATTTTCGTGTTCACGATGGGCGGTTTGACCGGCATGATTTTGTCTGTCGCGCCGATTGACATTCAGCTGCACGACACGTACTACGTGGTGGCCCACTTTCATTACGTGCTGGTTGCAGGTTCGCTCTACGCGATGTTTGCCGGTTACTACTACTGGTCGCCCAAGTGGACTGGCGTGATGTACAGCGAAACTCGCGGCAAAATTCACTTTTGGTGGTCGCTGATTTCGTTCAACGTCACCTTCTTCCCCATGCACTTTTTGGGCTTGGCCGGCATGCCGCGTCGTTATGCTGACTACCCCATGCAGTTTGCAGACTTCAATGCAATTGCCAGCGTGGGCGCATTTTTCTTTGGATTCGCGCAGGTCTATTTCTTTGCCTTTGTTGTGTGGCCTGCCATGCGCGGCCGGGGCGTACCTGCCAAAGCTAACCCATGGGTTGACGAGGGCGGCAAGGGCGCTGAGGGCTTGGAGTGGGAAGTTCCTTCACCTGCACCATTTCACACCTACGAGACCCCCCCGCGCCTGGACGCCAGCGCGACGAAAGTCATCGGTTAATCCAACTTTTATCTGGCATCACCATGACCCCCGAACAAAAGAAAAGCAACCTGAAGCTGGCGCTAACGTTGGCCTCAGTGGTGCTCGTGTTTTTTGTCGGGTTCATGGCTAAATCAGTTTTTTTCGGACGTTGAATTGGCTGCATTCACGCACAGCTTAGTGAAATACACGTGATTCGACTACAGCGCGAAAACTCGAAAATGGTGGTCAAGCTGGCCATCATTGTGGTGGCCATGTCTGCTTTTGGTTACGCGCTGGTGCCGCTGTACCGCGCCATTTGCGAAATGACGGGCCTCAATGTGTTGGCGCTCGCTGAGCAAAAGTTGTCTGGCGCAGAGCAAAAACCCAGCGCCAACACGCAAGTTGACAAGTCCCGACTGATCACCGTTGAGTTTGATGCCAACGCCCGTGGGCCTTGGCACTTCAAACCAGCCGTCAATACGCTTCAGGTGCATCCGGGCGAAATGGCCACCGTGATGTACGAGTTTCAGAACACACAAAACCGCACCATGTCTGCGCAGGCCATTCCAAGCTATGCGCCGTCGCAGGCAGCAGCGCACTTCAACAAGATGGAGTGCTTTTGCTTTAACCAATACACGCTGGCACCGGGCGAAAAAAAGCAGTGGCCTGTGGCGTTTGTGATTGATCCCAAGCTGTCGAAAGACGTCACGACGATCACGTTGTCGTACACGTTTTTTGAGGTGGGTGGCAAAACCCCCGCAGCGCCCAAGGGCTCAGTAGCGGTCAGCCAGCCGATTAGCCTGATAGGCAAACCTGGATGAACCAGCCACCGCATAAGCGCAAGGGTTCAATTTTGCGAACTGCTAAAGCGGTGTTGTGGTCGTTTGTCGGGTTGCGAGCGCGGGGCGACTACGAAAAAGACGTTGAACAGCTCAACCCGGTGCACATTGTCGTTATTGGTTTGATTGTGTGTGGTGGCTTTGTTGGCGGCCTGATTTTGCTCGCCAACTGGGCCGTCAGTAAATAAGATTCAACTGACCGCGCGGGCACAAGCCGCCGACTAGTTATTGAGAAGTTAGAAGTTAGAAGTTAGAAGTTTGAGATCACAGGAGTTTGAAATGTCGTCAGCGTCACCCGCAGTTGGGTTAAAAAATCCCCCGCATTACTTTGTGCCCGCCCCGTCGCGCCACCCTGCCATGGCCGCGTTGGGCTTGCTGTTTGTCATGCTGGGCGCTGCGTACTGGATAAACGGCGCTGCGTGGGGCCCTTACAGCTTGGCGCTTGGCATGGTGATTTGGCTCGGCACGCTGTTTTTGTGGTTTAGTGAGGCAGTGCGCGAAAGCGAAGGCGGCTTGTACGGCTACAAGATCGATTTGTCTTTTCGCTGGAGCATGAGCTGGTTCATTTTTTCTGAAGTGATGTTTTTCGGCGCGTTTTTCACGGCGCTGTGGTGGGCGCGTATGCATTCAGTGCCTGAACTCGGCGGCCTGGAAAACTCGTTGCTGTGGCCTGACTTCAAAGCGGCTTGGCCGTCTACCGGCGTGGGCCAAACTGCATCGCCTGCAGATATTGTTGAGCCGTTTCAAACCGTTGGGCCTTTCTGGTTGCCCACCATCAACACCGCGCTGCTGCTGACGTCTGGCGTCACCATGACGATTGCCCACCACGCGCTGCGTGAAGGGCACCGTGCGCGCACTATCGGCTTTATGTGGCTGACTGTGCTGCTGGGCGTTACTTTTTTGTGCGTGCAAGGCTATGAGTACTTTCACCTTTACTCTGACCTGAACCTCAAACTTAACTCCGGTGTGTACGGCTCAACGTTTTACATGTTGACCGGGTTTCACGGTTTTCACGTGTTTGTCGGCATGTTGATGTTGCTGTTCATCACACTGCGTTTGCAAAAAGGCCACTTCACGGCTGACAAGCATTTTGGTTTTGAAGGCGCAGCCTGGTACTGGCACTTTGTTGACGTCGTGTGGTTGGGCCTTTACATCCTGGTGTACTGGCTTTAAGCAAATTTGCGTCAACGCCCATCAAAAAAGGCCGCATTGCGCGGCCTTTGTTTTTGAGTTGTGGGTTTACTTGCTAAGCGGCAACCCAGTTGGCTGAATATAGCCCAGCTTCCAGGCGGTCAAAATGCAAACAAACAGCAGCACCGACAGCCCAATTCGAAACGCCAGCGCCCGTGCCATGTTGCTTGTTTTGGACTTGCCGTTGGTGCCGTCCTTCAACATGTAAAACAGAGCTGCACCCAAACTGCCAATGATGGCTAAAAAAGCAATTGCTACAAAATACGTCATGCTGGGAATTATCAACTGATGGCTGTACTTTCGCCGAAAGCAAGGTTTTGGGTGCTGTCGCTGGCTGCGGTGGTTGTTGCTGTGTCCACGTTTTCGCTGGGGCAGTGGCAATTGCGCCGCGCTGCGCAAAAATTAAATCTGCAGTACGCAATTGAAGCGCAGGGCAACCTGCCAATACTCAAGGCTCAAGACTTGGCCGCGTTTACTGATTTACAAGATGCTGTTCACCGGCAAGCCACTCTCAAAGGGCTGTGGCGGGCCGAACACACGGTATTTTTAGACAATCGGCAAATGAACGACAAGCCAGGGTTGATAGCGGTTACGCCACTGGTGCTGGACGGCAGTGGGCAAATTATTTTGGTTCAACGCGGCTGGGTGCAGCGCAACTTTGCAGACCGAAGCAAGCTGCCCGACATTCAAACGCCAACTGGGCCTGTGACGGTTCGCGGCCGTATCGCCCCCCCGCCATCCAAGCTATACGAGTTCAAATCTGAAGAAAAAGGGCGCTTGCGGCAAAATCTCGATGTCGTTTCATTCAGCCGCGAAACGGGCTTGGCCTTGTTAAATGTGTCCATGGTGCAAACCGGCGTTGCCAATGAAGGCCTGCTGCGGGAATGGGCTCAGCCCAAGTCTGGCACTGACAAACACTATGGCTATGCTTTTCAGTGGTTTGCGTTGTGTGCGCTGGTGGTGGGTCTGTATGTGTGGTTTCAGCTGATCAATCCGTGGCGCATCAAGCGCAAAAACTTGCCGCCTTTGAAGTAATCGTTCATGTCAAATATTCCCCCTATCGCTACCGCTGGCCCAAGCCAAGACGAGCCGCTTGGCCTGACAGTTCACGCCCTGCCCGTGCCCGGCAAGGGCGATGTGCGCACCACCACCAGCGGCCGATGGAAGATGATTGCCGTGCTGCTGGTGTGCGCAGCACCCGTCATCGCGTCGTACTTCACCTATTACGTGATTCGCCCAGAAGGCCGGCGCAACTATGGCGAGCTCATCACGCCGCAGCGCCCCTTGCCAGCTATCTCC
>JANOWB010000088.1:0-3870 GCA_031417695.1 Polaromonas sp. | reverse complement strand
TCGTGGGTGCAAACGCCCTTGGTGACAGAAGGCGACCTGCACCCGGCGTTTGTGCGCCTGAAAAGCACCATGCCTGCACCGCTGCGCCGCGCCATTCCGGCCAGCCAGGCGGCCGACATGATCATCAAAGGCATTGCACAGCGCAAGCGCCGCATTTGGGTGCCAGGCTGGGTGCGTGTGCTGCACTGGCTTCGGGTTGCGCTGGCCACGCCGCTGGCTGAACGGCAGCTTTTAAAAGCCGCGCCTGAAATGGAGCAAATGTTTCTGCAAACCATTGCCACCAGCGGCGTCAAGGCATCGTCAGTGGCACCGCGCGAGTTGGCGCGTGAGGCAGCTGATTAAACCAGCTTTCATTTGCTATTTAATCAGTAGCTGCTCGCGCCCGTATTTATTGGGCTACAGGCCGTATTTATTGCTGTTTTAGCCGCTTAGCAGCCGTTACACAGCCGTTTTTCGGCCGCTTTCGGCAGATTCGGCGCTTGGGCCAACCCGGCTAACGCTTCACACCACGGGCGTGGTCATGACTTTGCCAGACTCAATCAGCCAGTCAATGTGCGCCAGCAGTTGCTCGCCGGTGGCGGTGGCCAGCTCGTACGCGTTGGCTTCGCTCATGTCGACATGCGCCATTGACCATTTGCCGTAGCGTCGGCCCGTGATGTTTTCAGTTGAAATCAGCACCACGTTTTTGTGCCGCGTGTCTGCCGTGATGCGCTCGTACAGCGCCTCCAGCGTGCCCTTGTCGCCTTCCAGCGCCTGCAAGTACATGCCTTGCCCTTGGCACAGCACACCGGTGATGTTGTTTTCAGTGTTGTAGGCTTGCGCGGCCTGCAAAATAGTGCCCGTCACGGCGGTGGTGAGGGGGCCGACAGCGGTGCTGGAGTAAAGCATTCGGACGAGCATGGCGTAGTACCTTTGGGTTGCGTGTATTTTAGCGGCGCGTTTTATCGGGCAGCACCCGCAGCGCTGTGCCCACACAACGCAGCGAGTTTTGCCGCTGCTCAGCCGCTGGTTTGGCTTAACCCCAGGCAAATGAAGTGAACGCCGCTTGCGCCAAAATAAAAGGGCGCAAGCTTCAACAGCTCATTTTCTGCACATCTAACTTCCCTAAATTGCCACCATGCTCACCCAAGTAAGTGATTTGATCATTGCCGCCAACGTTGGCATCATGCTGTTTTTTTCAGTAGCTGTTGCGCCCACCATCTTCATGGTGCTGCCGCCTGAATGGTCTGCCGCCTACGTGCGCAAGTTTTTCCCCAAGTACTTTTTGTTTTTAGGCATCACCAGCGCCATCGCCGCTGCGCTACACAGTGCGCCCGCTGCACAAATCAGCCTGGCCGCCTGCGCAATTGTGTTTTTCTTTAGTGTGTTTTGGCTCACCCCGCGCATCAATGCCGCCAAAGACAGCAAGCAAATGAAAACCTTCAACGTGTTGCACTACACCAGCGTGGGCCTTAATTTAGTTCAGCTCGCCGTGATGATCTGGCTGCTGGTTAAAAGCGTGTTGGCTGCCTGATTGCCAATGCCCTTGGGTGCGCCGGCGACCCTAAAGGCTGGCAGACTTTAGGCTTTCACTCAAACGCACCATGCTCATACAACTTACCTACGCAAGTCGCACCTCAAAAACCATCGTGCCTGAGGACCTCAAATCCATCCTGGCGGCATCGCAGCGCAACAACACGCGAGTAGGTGTTACAGGCGCGCTGTGCTTGGCTAACGGCATTTTTTTGCAGCAGCTCGAGGGCGACCGTACGGCGGTCAACAATCTGTATCACCGCATTTTGCTCGACCCGCGCCATCGCGACCCTGCGATTTTGGACTTCAACGAAATTCCAGCGCGCAAATTCACGCAGTGGTCAATGGGGTCGCTGTCGTCGCTGGAATCAAACCGAGCCATCTACCTTAAGTACTCCCGGTCAGCCAGTTTCGACCCGTACACGATGAGTCCCAGCACGTTGCGCGCATTTTTTGACGAAATCATGCACAACGCTGCTTGGCTGGGCTGACCCGCACGGGTCCTACGGGTGAACTAGCTATTACCGCAATGCAGTTTTATGGGTAAACGCACCTCACCCCGCGCGATTGAAGATGCCAACGATTTAAGTCAGCTTGGCAACATCGTGCAAGACAAGCGCAACGGCAAACGCTCAGGCGCCAAAAAAGGGCGGCGCAATCGTCACTATGAAAAGCAATTGATCAGAAATGCGATTACTGCCGGTGTACTGAACAGCGTCGACAACGCTGATGCGAGCGGCCCCGCTGGTGATTCGGCGAGTCCTGATTTTTAATTGCGCCGCCAGCTAACTGCTATGTATTAATGAGCTCTTCGCGCCCGTGTTGATTGGGCTAGAGCCGGATTTGAGTCCTATTTTTGCTCTATTTGGCTCGGCCACGCCCTTTTTTGAGGGCCGCTGCGCCGCTCGCCCAGCCCATTGCCAATCGCCACTTCAGCACAAAATAGTCTCCATGACTCCCCAGCCCACTCACCCCACTCACCCCGCTCATCTTGCTAATCCGATCATTCGCATCCTGCCTATAGGCCAGCAGTGGCCCACGCTAGACCCGTTTTTATTTTGCGCGTACCACGACGACGCCTACCCCGCCGCTAACGCCGACATGAGCCCAAACGCATCGCTGGCGGGCCGCGATAGGGGCCAAGACTTCAGCGGTAAAGACGGCTGGAGCATGTACCACGGCCGCAGCGTGCCCGGCTTTCCTGCGCACCCGCACCGGGGGTTCGAGACGGTGACAGTTGTGCGCAAGGGGTTGATCGACCATTCCGATTCATTGGGCGCTACCGCCCGCTTTGGCCGCGGCGACGTGCAGTGGCTAACTGCAGGCAAAGGTATCGTGCATGCCGAGATGTTTCCGCTGCTCAACCTTGACGCCGCTAACCCGCTAGAGCTGTTTCAGATATGGCTTAACTTGCCCGCAGTTAGCAAAATGGCCGAGCCGCACTTCACGCTGTTTTGGGCAGACGACATTCCCCACTGCGTGGTGACTGACGTGAACGGCTTGCAAACGTTCGTATCCGTCATCGCAGGCCAGTTGGCTGATGTAGACAAGCCACTCAGCCCGCCGCCCGAATCTTGGGCCGCTCAAGCTAAAGCCGACGTCGCCATCTGGACGCTACTGCTGCAGCCCGGCGCGCGCTTTACGCTGCCCGCAGCCAATGCGGGCACGCGGCGCAACCTGTATTTTTTCAAAGGCCAGTCGGTAACATTGGGCGGGCACAACGTGCAAAGCCACGGCGCCATCGAGCTGCAGGGCGACGTAGCGGTTGAATTGATCAATGGAAACATTGAGGCAGAGTTTTTACTGCTACAAGGCCAACCCATAGCCGAGCCAGTCGCCCAGTACGGCCCGTTTGTCATGAACACGCAAGCCGAAATTAGCCAAACCATTGCCGACTACCAGCGCACCCAGTTCGGCGGCTGGCCGTTTGCCGACCCCGCACCCACCCACGGCCGCGACCCTGCCAGGCGGGCTACGCACCCGGGTGGGCGGGTCGAAGCGCCTGCGCAGAGCCAAGGCGATACGCATCAAGCGTCGGTTATTTAGCTATTTATTTAAGAGCTGCTCGCGCCCGTAAATATTGGCTAAAAGGCCATTTTTATACCCAAAAGAGCCGTAAAACAGGCTCAAAACAGGCTTAAAACAGCTATGCCACAGCCTTCGCATAAGCCTGGCTGTGCGCCGGGTCCAGCAAAATAATCAGCGGTGCCATTGCCAGCGACCAAGCCGGGCGCGGCTGCGTTTCACTCTGGCTGTGCGCATTGCGGATCAAGCTCAGCATTTCTGCGCGCGACGCTTGGCCGCGCAGCATGGCCCAGCGCCCAAACAAGCGCGGCAGCGCGCCAGACTCTTCATACA
>JANOWB010000087.1:0-1691 GCA_031417695.1 Polaromonas sp. | reverse complement strand
CTGCCGAGCTGGCCAAATTTTCCGATCTGGCGCACCGCTGGTGGGATAAAAACAGCGAATTTCGCCCGCTCCACGATATCAACCCTTTGCGACTCGACTGGATGACGGGTCTTTGTCCGCTGGCGGGCAAGCGGGTGCTCGATGTCGGTTGCGGCGGCGGCATACTTGCGGATTCGATGGCCCGCAAAGGGGCCAGTGTGCTGGGCATTGACCTGGCCACCAAGGCGCTCAAAGTAGCGCAGCTACATGCATTGGAAGCACAAACTCCCAACGTCGAATACCTTGAAATCAGCGCCGAAGCGCTCGCGGCGCAACAGCCCGGCAGCTTCGATGTCGTCATGTGCATGGAGATGCTGGAACACGTGCCCGACCCATCGTCAGTGGTCAAGGCCTGCGCTGATCTGGTGAAGCCGGGCGGCTGGGTTTTTTTCTCCACCATCAACCGCAATCCAAAGTCTTTTCTGTTTGCGATTGTGGGGGCTGAATATGTGCTCAACATGCTGCCACGCGGCACGCATGAATATGCCAAGCTGATCCGCCCCAGCGAGTTGGCCCATTACTGCCGCAACGCGGCGCTTAATTTGCAAAATACCCGTGGGCTCGAATACAACCCGCTCACCCGACGCTACTGGCTCAGCGATGACACCAGCGTGAACTATATGTTCGCGACGCGGAAGCCGACAGTTGCTGCTGTTTGAAGGCATTTTTCGGCATGTTCACCGACATTCAAGCCGTGCTGTTCGACCTGGACGGCACCCTGATCGACAGCGCCCCCGATTTAGGTGCCGCAGCGGACAAAATGCGTACCGACCGGGGTTTGCCATCATTCGCGCTAGAGCGCTACCGCCCCATGGCCGGTTCTGGCGCGCGTGGCATGCTGGTCATCGCCTTTGGCATGACGCCAGACCACGCCGATTACGACGCCATGAAGGAAGAGTTCTTCGTCAACTACGAGCAATGCATGACAGAGCGGACATTCGCCTTTGAAGGCGTTGAGGGGTTGATTCAAAGGCTGATCGCACGCCAGCTCCCCTGGGGGGTCGTGACCAACAAATCCGCCCGTTTCACCGAGCCCCTTACCCGCGGCATAGCGCTGTTTGCGTCAGCCGCCGTGGTCATCAGTGGCGACACCACGGCGCATGCCAAACCCCACCCGGAGCCCCTTTTCGAAGCTGCCCGCCGACTCAAACTTGATCCCAAACGCTGCGTATACGTCGGAGACGACCACCGCGACATCGTGGCCGGGCTGGCGGCTGGCATGGGCACGGTGGCGGCGACTTATGGGTATCTGGGCACTGCGACAGACACGTCGAAATGGGGTGCCCACGCCGCCATCAGCAGCCCCAATGCGCTATTGCCCCTGCTGCCCCGCAGCCCATAGGGCGTTTTGACACTTGCAATGCCGCCTAGTAGCCTAAAATACGCGCCACTGTGGTGTGAGAAATTCAATTCTCGGGATGCAGCGCTAGGCGTAAACCGCAGCCATACTCCTGTATGGCGAGGATTTACAACAACGCGATGCGCCCGAAAATTGGATTTATCACGCCAACCGTTAGGGGCTGCACTGGTTTCGACGTGGATTCAGACGCGCAGCAGGGCATGTCGAGCTGAATGCGCTCGTAAAACAGATTCAAAAAAACTAACTGCAAACGACGAAC
Source organism: Polaromonas sp. (assembly GCA_031417695.1). Classification (GTDB taxonomy): domain Bacteria; phylum Pseudomonadota; class Gammaproteobacteria; order Burkholderiales; family Burkholderiaceae_C; genus Polaromonas. The sequence continues at coordinate 33 of JANOWB010000087.1, read as the reverse complement.
GTTTCGCACTCGCTGCTTAATTGCACGTGAGCC
>JANOWB010000086.1:0-15197 GCA_031417695.1 Polaromonas sp. | reverse complement strand
ATGCGGAACTCGGCCGTGATGGTGACCACGCCGTCTTGCACCTTGGTATAGATGTTTTTCAGGCCTTGCAGCGAAGCAATCGCGTTTTCAATTTTGCGGCCGACCTCGGTCTCCAGCTGCGCGGGAGAGCCGCCGGGCAGGCTGGCGCTAATGATGATATTGGGCACATCCAGGTCAGGAAAGTTTTGCACCTTCATGTTTTGGTAGCCGAGCACGCCCGCAAAGCACAACATCACGAAAAACATGATGGCGGCGATGGGATTGCGAATGCACCATGCAGAAACGTTCATATCAAGTACTCCAGCATCAGGTTACGGTCAGCAGTGCACGTTTATTTTGCTATTAAATACTGAGTCGCTCACGCCCGTATTTATTGACTAAAACCTGTTATTTATAGGGAAATAAGCGCCAATTTAGGGTTTAGGCGCGGTTTTGGCCTCAATCGCGCTTGCAGCCGATGCTGGCGAAGCAGCCATTGCTGCAACTACCTTCACGGTGTCGCCGTCGGCTAAAAAAGCAGCGCCGCTCGACACAAACTTTTCGCCTAGCTTGGCACCCTGCAAAATTTCAACCGCATCGCCCACGCGGCGGCCGGTTTGTAATTTGATTTGGCTGACCTTGTTGTTTGACTCAACCCGCATGGCGTAAGTAAAACCATCGCGCAGCACCAGCACCTGCTGCTGCAGCGTCAGCGCGTCGCTGGCACCCAGTGCAAAGTCGCCTTTGGCGTACATGCCTGCTTTCAGGTCATCTCTGGCGGGCAAGTCGACATAAACCAGCGCGGTTCGGGTGGCAGCGTCTACGGTGGGTGCAACCATGCGCACGCGGCCTTCAACCCGCGCGCCGCTGGCGGCCACCACAACAGCTTTGTCGCCCGGCTTGATGCGCGCTACCTCGGCGCTGGTGGCTTCGGCCCGCCACTCCAGGCGGCCACCGCGAATCATTTTGAACAGCTCTGCGCCACTGCCCACCACTGCGCCCACGGTGGCAGTGCGTGCAGAAATAACGCCGTTGTCGGGCGCCAGCAGTTGGGTTTGCGCCAAGCGCAGTTGCTGCACATTAAGCGCCGCGCGGCTTGCCTCCAGCTTGGCCTTGGCGGTTTTGGCCAATGTCAGGTACTGGTTGATTTGCTGGTCGCTTAGCGCACCGCTGGCCTGCAGGGTGCGGGCTTTGTCGGCGTTACCGGCAGCTTCCGCCGCGTTGGCTTCGGCCTCGGCCAGGCTGGCTTTAGCCTGCGCTACTTCAGCACGTCCTTTGTCGCTAGAAAACGTGGCCAGCACCTGGCCTACTCGCACACGGTCGCCGACGTTGGCTTTGACCTCTATCAGCTTGAGCCCCTCAGATTCGCTGCTGATGATGGCTTCTTGCCACGCGGCAATGCTGCCATTGGCCGACAGCGCAATGGGCAAGCTGCGCGCGACAGGGCTTTCAGTGCTGACCGTGAGGGCTGCTTTGGGCGCAAGGGCGGCTTTCTCTTCTTTTGGCTTATTTTTTGTATAAAAGAGGGCTGCAGCCGCCAGTATTAGGGCGCAAGCAGCTATGCTAATAATAGCAATCAATTTTCGGTTTAGAGATGGCATGGGTGAATCAACTTGAAAAAGTTCGACGATTGTTCTTACTGCGCGGCTTCGGCGTTGGCCTCTACTCGCCAGCCACCGCCCAGTGCGCGGTACAGCGCTATCCAGGCGTTGCGGCGTTCGAGCTGCAAGGAAATTAAAGCGCCCTGCGCGGCCAGCAGCGTGCGGCGACTTTCTTCCAGCTCAACCAGGCTGGCCAGCCCGGCTTTGTAGCGCGCCTCGGTTCCGGCAAACGACGCGCGGTAGCCGTTAGCCGCGATGTCGGTGTCGCTTGCGCGGTCGGCGGTGGACTGCAAATTCACCAGCGCTTCTTCAACCTCCCTGACCGCCAGCCTGACCACGCTTTTGTACTTGCCAATGGCTTCGTCATGCCTAGCATTGGCGATATCAAGGTTACCTCGGCTTACCCCGCCATCCAGCAGCGGCAAAGTGAGCGACAGCGGACCGAATGACCAGGTATCAAAGCTTTGCGACAAGCCGCTTACCCGGGTTCGGCCCGTGCCAATGTTGCCGGCCAGCGTCAAACGCGGCAGGCGTGCAGCGGCAGCGCTGCCCACGTCAAAACTGGCAGCCGACACCTCACGCGCGGCGCTGTACACGTCTGGCCGCTGGCCGAGTGCTTGCGCGGGCACGCTGGCCACATTCACGATGGGTTGCTGCGGCTGGCCGTCTGGCGCCTGTTGTAGCGACTTGGCCAGTTTTTGCGCCAGCTGCGGCTCATCAAGCGCGGTCAGTGCCACCAGCGCTTTGACAATCAATGCGCACTGTGCGCGCTGCTGAGTCAAGCGGCTGGCGCCTTCCGCGGCGCTGGCTCTGGCCAATGCGGCGACTGCTGGCGCGCCAAAACCTGCCTGGGTTGCCAAGGCCGTCAGGCGGCTGGTCTCAGCGCGAGACTTCGCGTCAAGCGCGGTCACAGCAAGCTGCTTTTCACATGACCGCAAGTTGTAATACTGACTGGCCACCTCGGCGGCCACCACTACCCGCGCATCGTGCCACTGGGCCTGGCTGGCCATCAAGCGCTCTTCAGACGCATCGCGCTTGGCGGCGTTTTTACCGAACACATCGATTTCCCAACTGGCTTGCAGCCCCAACTGCGCGGTAGTGGAAATGCCACTGGCCGAACCCCCACCCGGCGCGCCACTTGAAGCACCGCTAGAGGCCAACGACCCACGACTGACGCTGCCCACACCCTCAAGCAAAGGCAGCAGCGCCCCACCCGAAATGCTGCGGGCAGCCCGCGCCTGTGCAAGGTTGGCTCTGGCAGTGATGACCGACGGCCCGACCCGCTGCGCCGCATCAATCAACTCGACCAGCAGCGAATCGTTTTGCAATTGCCACCAGGCAGACAAGCTGCTCAGGCTAGCGTTGTGCGGCAAGCCCGCCTGCCCGCTACCGTTGGGAAGATTGGCGTACCACTGCGGCGGCGCTTGCGCATCAACTGCGCTGGGCAAAGGCGAAGTAGCGCAGCCACCCAGCAGCAAAGCCGAAGCCGCCATGCAAGTTGCGAGCACGACCGAGCGACTGCTCCGGCAGCTGATGAAATCTTTAAGCCGATGTAAGGATGCCATGCGTTATCTCTTTCGCCGCGCCGCTTCAAGCAGCACCATAGCCTCTGCCTGGTCGACCATCTGCCCGGCCCACACCTCAATGGACGTTGAGCCTTGCAGCAGCCGCGGCCGGATCGCCTCAACAATGTCTCGCGTCATGTACAGATGCATGGCCAGCCCGGCAATACTGAAAGCCAGCCGGTGCAAATAATCATCAGCGGTTTTTACGCCGAGGTGCCGCCCCAGCATGGCGACCAGCGCGGCGTGCGCGGGCTTGATGCTTTTGTCAATTTCATGCGCCCACATTCCGGTGGGCTCCAGCATTTCACGAAAGTGCAGACGCATGCACTGCTGCATCAGCTCGCCCTGCTTCATCGGTTCCAGAAAACTTCCAATCAACCCCGCCAACGATTCACGCAGGGTGAAATGCGGCTGCGCGAACACCGACAGGTCTTGCTCAGGCCCGCCCATCGGCTCCAAAAACATGGCGCGATACAGGCCGGCTTTGTCGCCAAAGTAATAACTGATGGACGCGATGTTGGCGCCTGCGGCTTGCGCGATAGCGCGGGTAGAGGTTTTGGCAAAACCTTTTTCCGAGAACAAGCGCAGCGCCTCGGTGATCAGCTTTTGGCGCGCTTCAGCGCCTCCAGCGCGAGAGGGGCGCGGCTTGGCTGGCGAGTTTGGGTGCAAATGTGCGGGCTGTGCGGGTTGGGCGGGCTGTACGGGTTTTGCGGCTTGGGCCGCTTTGCCTGGCGCGCGGGCAAACGCAGCAGCTTTTTTTGACTTTAGGACTTCGCTCATGCGCTCGATTTAATCACATAAATCAAACGATTGATTAACTAACTCAAACTATTACATTGAAAAACATCAGTTTGCAAATTGAAAAATTTTTTATCCGACCGAAGTCGCTACCGGCAATGAAAGCTCGTGATTAAAAGCAGCCTTCCATAGCTGCTGAATCGCCTCTTGCTCGCTTGCCAACTCTCCCGAGCTGACCTGAGTGGGCGTTTCATCAAGGCGGGCTTTGTGCTGCACCCGGCGCAATTCGCGGTAGGCGGATGCTGCCGCTTGGCCTACCCCAGGGGGTAGCAGGCCGGCCTGCTCGGCTCGAATCAGCAGCGCAATATTTCCCACGTTGTCGGCCAACTCTGGGTGGGCGCCAGACTGTGACAACACCAAAAATTGCACCGCAAACTCGGCATCAACCATGCCGCCGGGGCTGTGCTTGACATCGAACAGCCCGGCTTTTACCGGCCGCGCGGCACTGACTTTTTTGCGCATGGCGACAATTTCGTTTTGCAGTAAACCGGTGTCGCGCGGGGCGGTAATCACGCCGGTCCGAATTGCTTCAAACCGCTCGCGTAAAGGTTGCGCGCCCAGCACAAAACGGGCGCGAGTCATGGCTTGGTGTTCCCACGTCCAGGCGGTGTTGCTGCCGCGCTGTTGCTGGTAATTGGCATACGCAGTAAAACTGGTAACGAGCAAACCCGAGTTGCCGTTGGGGCGCAGCGCGGTGTCAATCTCAAACAAATCGCCTTCGCTGGTTTTAATGGTCAGCCAGTTGATGAGCTTGCGAACCAAAGCAGCGTACACCTCAGCTGCTTGTTCGTGCTCGTCTTCGTACACAAACACAATGTCTAAATCGCTGCCGTAGCCCAACTCTTTGCCGCCCAGTTTGCCGTAGGCAATGATGGCCAATTGCGGGCTAGCCCGGTGCTTGTTTTTAAGCCGCTGCCAGCACCAGTCAAGGGTAGTGCTGAGCGTTGCCTCGGCCAAAGCACTCAGATCATCGGCCACTTGCTCTACGGTCAGCACGCCTTCAACGTCGCGGGCCAAGGTGCGAAACATCTCGGCGTGGTGCGCCCGCCGAAGCAAATTCAAACACGTTTCTTCGTCGTCCTCGCCCGTGCGCCTGACCGATTCCAGCCGCTGGTTTAGCTCGCTTTGGTAAGCGGCCGAGTTGAAACGCTCATTGAGCATGTCGCTATTAGCCAGCTCATCAATCACGCCCGGGTGGCGCAGCAAGTAGCGCGCTGGCCACTTGGCCGCACCCAGCAAGCGCAGCAGCCGCTGATGCACAACTGGGCGCTCCAGCAGCAGCGCCAGGTAGGTTTCACGCCTGAGCAGTGGTTCAATCCAGTCCATGATGCGCAGCGCAGCTTCTTCACTGACTGAGCCTTCGTTTAACCAAACGGCTGTGCGCTGAACCAGCTGTGCCAATCGCGCACGCGACTCATCGCGCAGGCCAAGCACTTTGGGGTGCTGTCGCAAGGCAGTCAGGCGCGCGCGAAACTGGTCGGGCCACTGGGCAGACAAATGGTCGAGCACATCGTCGAGTAACAACGGTGAAGCTGCGTTGCTCAAGGACCCTAATCCCGCACCTTTGTTGCAGCCCTTGCAGTCGGGTTTGCCGCCCAGCAGCTTGTCGAACTCACCAGCCACCAACTCTCGGTGGGCGTCCAGCGCATGCAAAAAATGGCAGCAGTCGGCAAACCCCATGCTGGCCGCAATCCAGGCCAAGTCGTCGTCACGCGTGGGCAGCGCATGGGTTTGCTGGTCGTCCAGGTACTGAATACGATGCTCGGTGTGCCGCAAAAAATCGTAGGCCGCTGCCAGCGCGTTTGCGGTTGGCACATCCATCAACCCGGCCTTGGCCAAGCGTGCCAGTGCATCGACTGTGGGGCGAGTGCGCAGCTCGGGGAACTGGCCGCCGCGCACCACTTGTAAAAGCTGAACCGTGAATTCAATCTCGCGAATGCCGCCGCGCGACATTTTGACGTCATTGGCACGCTCGGGGCGGCCAGCGCTGCGCTTGGCAGCATGCTCGCGAATTTGCCGATGCAACACCCGCAGCGCGTCAAACACGCCGTAGTCGAGATAACGCCTAAACACAAACGGCAGCACTGAAGAACGCAGCTGCTCGGCGCTACCGCTTTGAATGCAGTCAAGCGGCGCAACCACGCGGCTTTTAAGCCAGGCAAAGCGCTCCCATTCGCGGCCATGGGCTTGAAAATAATCCTCCAGTGCGCTAAGCGACATAGCCGCTGGGCCAGAGCCGCCGTGCGGCCTGAGCGCCAAATCCACCCGAAACACAAACCCGTGCTCAGTGACATCCCCAATCAGCGTGTAGATGGCTTTAACCTGGTGCGCAAAATACTCGTGGTTGCTGATGTGCCCTCGCTCGTCGCCTGGCAGGCGGCCTGCGGTTTGCCCGTCGTGGTCGTAGACGTAAATCAGGTCAATGTCGCTGGACACATTGAGCTCACGCGCACCCAGCTTACCCATGCCCACCACCCACAATTGCGCCCGTTCGCCGCTTGGCCCCTGCGGCGGGCCGTACAACGAATCAAGTGTTTTTTGCGATGCCACTACCGCGGCGTTTAACGAAAACTCGGCCAACTCGGTCATTGCCCGCGTAATCACCACCAACTGTGCGGGCGAGTCCCCGACTGCATCGCAGTCCAGCACCACCAAGCGCTCCATGACCAGTTGGCGCAGCACTCTGAGTGCCGCACCCAGCGGCAGTCCGCTTTGAATCAGCGCGTCAAAAGCAATGTGAAGCGAGGCGGATAGCGGCTCGCCTGCGGGCAATATCGCCAGCTCAGCGCTGTAGCGCCTGCGTATTCGCTGTACAAACCGTGAGTAATCCGAGAACGGTGCACAGCTTGAGCTTGGGAAAGACATGCGGCCTTAGATAAGTTGTTGCAACTCAGCGGAACAAACACTGGTGCTGGCAGTCATAATTTAGCTTGCACAAACAACCACCACCGAGCGATCTGATTTGAGCAAAACCGCACCTTGGACCCGCACACATTTTCTGGCCGCCGCTGCTCGGGCGGTGCTGTGGCTTGTGGTGGGGGTGTGGCTACTCACGCTTTTGGGTTGGGGTGTACTGCACGCGTGGATTGTGCCGCGAATCGGCGATTTCCGCCCGCGCCTTGAAGCCGTAGCTAGCCAAGCGCTGGGGGTGCCGGTGCGCATCAAGCAGCTCACCGCGCAATCGGCCGGGATACTTCCCTCGTTTGAGCTGCGAGATGTGGCGCTGCTAGACCCACAGGGCCGAGAAGCGCTGCGCCTGCCACTGGTGCTGGCGGCGCTGTCGCCGTCGTCGGTTTTGGGCGCGGGTTTTGAGCAATTGGTCATCGACCAGCCCGCGCTAGATGTCAGGCGAACCGCTGACGGGAAGATCTATGTCGGCGGACTGGCTGTATCAAGCAACAGCACAGGCGGCAGCGGCGTCGCAGACTGGTTTTTTTCTCAAACCGAATTCGTTATCAGAGGCGGCAGCATTCGTTGGGCAGACGAGCTCAACAACGTCGAGCCGCTGGTACTGCAGCAAGTTGATGTGGTGATGCGAAACGGCCCGCGTCGCCACGCGCTGCGCCTGGACGCCACCCCGCCGCCGGGCTGGGGCGACAGGTTCAGCCTGCGGGGTTTGTTCAAGCAGCCGCTGCTGGCGCTAGACGCTGGCCACTGGCAAGACTGGTCGGGCCAGTTGTTTGCAGACTTCAGCCGGGTTGACGTGTCGTTGATTGTTCCGTACGTCAAACTCGATTCGCTTGGTATCAGCCCCAAAACTGGCAGTGGCAGTTTACGTGCGTGGGCAGACGTTGCCAAAGGCAAAGTATTGGGCGCCACTGCTGATGTAGTTCTCAGCGGCGTGAATGTTCAGTTGGGCAAATCGTTGCAGCCGCTGACCCTCACTTCGGCCGCCGGTCGCCTCGGCGCCCAGCTGCTGGACGATGGATTTTCTTTTGATACCGAAGGGTTGACTTTTACAACGCTCGACGGCCTTACCTGGCCGGGCGGCAATGTGGCTTTCAGCAGCCAGGGAACCATTGGCAAAACTGCGGTGCGCAGTGAACTCAAAGCTGATCGACTGGACTTGGCTGCTGTGTCGCAAGTCGCTTTGCGGTTGCCGCTGAGCAGCGCAACGCACGCTGCCATTACCTCGTTCGCGCCCAAGGGTTTGGTCGAAGCTGTGCAGGCGCGCTGGGAGGAGCCGCTAAAAGGCGATGCCGTCTACACCGCAAAAGGCCGTGTTAGTGGCTTGGAGCTGTTGGCTTTGCCGAGTACTGTACTGCGGCCGCCCAAAGCCCTGGGCACAACAACCCAGGCGGCCCCGTCCAGCTACCCCCAAGTGCGGCACCCGTTGCCTGGCAGACCCGGCATAAAAGGCGCAACCTTTGATTTTGACGTTACGCAAGCCGGCGGCACTGGCAAACTGGCCCTAACCAAAGGGCACGTAGACCTGCCCGGCGTATTTGAAGACCCGCGTGTGGAGTTTGATCAATTGAGCACCGACGTGCGCTGGAAGCTAAGCGGCGGCACAGTCGAGGTCGCATTGCCAGACGTCAAGTTTTCAGGCCCCGATGCGCAAGGCACCGCGCAGGCCCTGTGGCAATCGGGCGGCTCGGCGGGAACCGCACCGGATGTGAAGTCACTGGGCACGCTTGACCTGCAAGGCGTTTTGAGCCGAGGCAACGGCGCGCGGGTACACCGCTACCTGCCGCTGGTCATGGCAGACCAGGTGCGCCACTATGTGCGCGATGCTGTAGTGCAAGGCGAAGTCAGCAACGTCACCTTCAAGGTCAAAGGTGCGGTTGACGAGATTCCATTCGCCGACCCCAAAAAGGGCGAATTCAAAGTAGCAGCGCAAGTTAAAAATGGTGTGCTGGCTTATGTACCAGCATGGGCGCAACCCGCCGGCGCAACGCCTTGGCCTGCATTAACAACGCTTAATGGGGAGCTGGTGTTTGACCGCGCAACGCTGGCAGTCAACAACGCCACCAGCGGCATTGCGGGCATGCCCGGCCTGCAGGTGCTGCGTGCAGACGCCAAAATTCCGAATTTACTGAGCGGTGCCACGGTGGAGCTGCAGGCCAAAATAAAAGGCCCGTTGGCCAGCGCGGTGAGTTTTGTTAATACGTCGCCGCTGGCTGCCATGACGAGCAAAGCCGCTGAAAAAATTTCTGCCTCAGGCGTCGGGGAATACGCGCTGCAGCTGAACTTGCCGCTCAATGCAATTGCCAACACATCTGTGCGGGGCACGGTTTCGCTGCCCGGAAATGACGTTCGCCTGGCCCCCAGTGCGCCCATGCTGACGAAGCTGCGCGGCATGGCTACATTTACCGAAAAAGGCTTTGCGGTACCAGCAGCGCAGGCCCAGCTGCTGGGCGGCGATGTACGAATTGAAGGCGGAATGCGCCCAGCAAGCCGCGTGGCTGGCGCGGGCCCAGACACTGAGCCGAGTGTTTTATTCAAAGCTCAGGGAACCGCGTCTTTAGAGGCGGTTCGCCAAGCCAAAGATTTGGGCGCTGCGGCTCGGCTGGCGCAGTACGCCACTGGCACTGCCGCCTACACCGCTACGCTGGCTGTGACGCGCGGCGCGATGGAGGTGTCACTGGCCAGCAACTTGCAGGGCGTGGGGTTGAATCTGCCCGCGCCTTTGAATAAATCGGCTGAAGCCCTGCTGCCGGTACGTTTTGAAACCGCCGTGCTGCGCGAGTCGATGGGCGCGGGGCAAAAATTGCAAGACCAGTTGAGTGTCAGCATTGGGCGGATCGCTAGCGCAACTTTTGTGCGCGACATCAGCGGCGATGTGGCGCCAGAAGCGCGAATTGTGCGCGGCAGCATTGGCATTGGCCTGGAGCCCGGCGAATCGGTTTCGCTGCTCGACAAGGGCGTGGCGGCCAACATCAATCTCGCCAGCATTGACATTGACGCTTGGGAGAAAGTACTCACCAGTTCGGTAGGCAGCAGCATCGCCGCGCAAGCCTCACCTGCTGGCGGCACAGCGATTAACCCCCAAAGCTACTTCCCGAACCAAATTGCGATCCGCGCCAAAGAGCTGACAGTAACGGGCCGCAAGTTCAACAACCTGGTGATTGGCGGCTCCAGAGACGGCTTGACCTGGCGCGCCAACGTGGACGCCAACGAGCTTAGCGGCTACGCAGAATACCGGCAAGCCGCCAACGCCGCCCCTGCGCGGGTATTGGCCCGGCTGGCGCGGCTGAGCGTGGGGCCTTCAGGTGCATTGGAAGTTGACAGCCTGCTTGACGAGCAGCCAGCCAATTTGCCAGCCCTTGACATCGTGGTGGACGATATGGAGCTGCGCGGCAAAAAACTGGGCCGCATTGAAATTGACGCCGTGAACCGGGGCGCAGGTGCGGCAGCGCGCGACGGCGGTGCGCGCGAATGGCGGCTGAACAAATTCAACGTGATTAACCCCGAGGCGACGCTGACCGCCAATGGCAATTGGGTCGCGCTGAATGCGCAAACCGCCACTGCCAACGCTACCCCAGCCAGCGCTGGCGAAAAACGCAGAACAGCCCTTAACTTCAAACTCGACATCGCCGACTCAGGCGAGCTGCTTAACCGTTTTGGCATGCGCGGTGTGGTGCGTAAAGGCAAGGGCAAGATGGAAGGCCAAATCGGCTGGATCGGCTCGCCGCTTAGCCCCAATTACCCCAGCATGAGCGGACAATTCAATGTCAACATTGAATCCGGGCAATTTTTAAAGGCCGATCCCGGCATTGCCAAGCTGCTGGGCGTTCTCAGCCTGCAGTCACTGCCCCGGCGGCTGGCGCTGGACTTTCGCGATGTATTTACCGACGGCTTTGCGTTTGACTTTGTGCGCGGCGATGTGAACATTGCGCAAGGCATAGCGGCCACCAACAACTTGCAAATGAAAGGCGTGAACGCTGCTGTACTGATGGAAGGCAGCGCCAATATTGCCAAAGAAACCCAAGACCTGAAAGTACTGGTGGTGCCTGAAATCAATGCCGGTACCGCGTCGCTGATTGCTGCTGTCATTAACCCGGCAATTGGGCTGGGCACCTTTTTAGCGCAGTACTTTTTGCGCCAGCCGCTAATTGATGCCGCCACGCAAGAATTTCGAATCGACGGCAGCTGGGCCGACCCCAAAGTGACCAAGCTGGAGCGCAAACGGTGAAAGTCGCCGCCTGCCAAATGGTGTCTGGCGCGTCGCTGGCCCATAACTTGGCCACTGCTGAGCAGCTGCTGGCACAAGCTGCTGATGCAGGAGCAGAACTGGCCGTGTTGCCCGAGTATTTTTGCTTGCTGGGCTTAAGCGAAAACGACAAACTGAGCGTTGCGGAGACGCCCGGGCAAGGCGAGATTCAAGATTTTTTGCGCCGCTGCGCAGAGTGCTACAAGCTGTGGCTGGTGGCCGGCACCGTGCCACTCGTCAGCCCTGATGCGGGCAAGGTTTACAACACCGCCCTGGCCTTCAGCCCGCTTGGCGATTGCGTAGCGCGCTACGACAAAATTCATTTGTTCAAGTTTGACAACGGCAGCGAACACTACGATGAATCGCGCGTCATCACGCCCGGCCAGTTGCCGGTGACGTTTGATTTGCCTTCGCAAGATGGGCACACATGGCGAGTGGGCTTGAGCATTTGCTACGACCTGCGATTTCCCGAGTTGTACCGCGCGCTGCAGGCAGACCTGCTGCTGGTACCAAGCGCCTTTGCCCACACCACCGGCAAGGCGCACTGGGAGGTGCTGCTGAGGGCGCGCGCTATTGAAAACCTGGCCTACGTGTTGGCAGCAGCACAAGGCGGCGTGCACGAAAACCAGCGCCGAACTTGGGGGCAGTCGATGGTCGTTAACCCGTGGGGCGAGGTCATCGCGCAACTTGCCGAAGGGCCGGGTGTGGTGGTGGCTGATATTGAGCACAGCGCGCTGGCCACGGCTCGCGCTCAGTTGCCCGCGCTGTCGCACCGCCAAGTGGGCGCGGCATGAGTTCGGTTAAGTCAAGCTTTTTATGCTATTTAAATAATAGCTGCTCGCGCCCATATTTATTGGTTAAAAATGCTTTTTTACACCCAGTTTGGCGCGTCAGGGCTTTATGGCTTCTGATTCGGCGGTGGCGGCTGGTCGTCGTCCTTTAGCCCGTCATCCTTTAGCTCGTCATCTTTAAGCTCACCGTTCTTTCGGCCTGAAAACATCGTCCACCACACAATGAACACCAACAGCAGCAACGCGCCCAAAGCTTCCAAGAACAGCAACGACATGAAGCACCTTTATAAATTGGTTTACGCAGGCTTCATTATCGCCAGCGCTGCGCTGCTGGCGTCATGCGCCAGCACACCGCTGCCGCCTGACGACGGCCCCGTAGCGCTGCCGCCAACGGCTGTGCCCACGCCTGCAGGTAGAACCGCCGACACCGCTCCTTTGCCGCCCAACATTAGCCAGGCCAAAAGCCGCTGGGTTGCTGTGCGTTGGGTGGAGCTGCCCGGTTTTGAAGACGACAAATTGTTTGAGGCATGGAACGCGTGGCTTAAAAGCTGCGAAAAACCCGGCCCCACTTTTGCCGCGTTATGTGCTGATGCTCGGCGCCTGAGCATTGCGCCGGCAGAGCAGCAGCGCGCCTGGATGACCGCCAGGCTGCAGCCCTACCGGGTCGAGTCGACCCTGGGTAATGCAGACGGCTTGCTAACCAGTTACTTTGAGCCGCTGCTTAAAGCTGCGCGCTTGAATGGCAACGGCTACGGCGTGCCGCTGTATGCCGCACCGGCTAATTTGGGCAGCAAAAAGCCGTGGTACTCCCGGCAAGAAATTGACACTCTGCCCGAAGCCGCCGCCGCCCTGAAAGGCCGTGAAATCGCCTATCTGGCCGACCCAATCGATGTGCTGCTGCTGCATATTCAGGGCTCGGGCCGCTTGAGTATCACCGAGCCAAACGGCAGCCAGCGCATCGTTCGCGTAGCGTTTGCAGGCACCAACGACCAGCCGTACCGCAGCGTGAATCAGTGGCTGACAGCCCAAGGCGTGACCAAAATCAACCCGTGGCCAGACGCCACCAAAGCGTGGGCCGCGCAAAACCCGCAGCGCGTGCAGCAACTGCTGTGGAGCAACCCGCGCTATGTTTTTTTTAAAGAAGAGGCGCTGAGCGATTTTGATGCCGCCTTTGGCCCCAAAGGCGCGCAAGGCGTAGCGCTCACACCCGGCCGTTCGATTGCGGTTGACCCCGGCAGCATTCCGTATGGCACGCCGGTGTATTTGTCGTCACGCGGCGCGGCAGGTACGCTGCAAAAACTGGTGTTTGCGCAAGACACTGGCAGCGCGATTGTGGGGGCGGTGCGGGCCGACTACTTTGCAGGCACTGGCCTTGAAGCCGGCGAGTTTGCGGCCAAGGTGAATCAGCCGCTCAAGCTGTGGGTGCTGTGGCCCAGATAGCCCTTTTGCCTACCGGCCAAAAAGAAAATGAATACGCGTCATTCAACAAGCGGCTCATGCAGATCTAGTCAAATTTAGGCAGGGCAAATCAAGGCTATTTGCCCATCTGCGCCTTGAACTCGGCGCAGTAATCTTTTTCAGGCAACGCTGGCGTCGCCCACACTGCATCAAACGCATCGGCGCTGTCGCCAGCGCCCGCTGGCCCTGCGCGCAACCGCACCGCTTTGGTTTTGACCGAAGCCGGCAAGTGCTGAGGCACGCCCAGCAAGCGGTCGTTGTGGCCGCTGCCCGACAGCAACACCACTACACCACCCGGCACCGCCGCTTTGACCAGTGTGTTGGCCATACTGATGTCTTTCGCAATCTGGATGCGGGTCATCGGCGTGATCTGGCTCTCGGGCAACAAGTTGCAGTGCCCCGTGCGAATGAGTTGCTGCTGCGCTTTGAGTGCCGGGCCGGGCAACTGGGCGTCGAGTGTGCTGTTCGCCATGCTTGAACGCATTTGTTCGCGCGGCAAATTGCCGCCCAGCACCGGCACACCGGCTCGCACAGCCGTCATTACCGCAGGGCCATAAGCTGCCCAAGGCCAGGCTTTGTCGTTCCATTTCAAGGCGTTTTGGGCTTGCAGCTCAGTTGAGCTGGGGTGCAGGCCAGCCGTGGTGGCGCCTGCGTCCGCCATCTCTAGCACCACTGCCGCCAGCAAAGTGCGCTGCGCCAACAGGCTGATCACCTGGCTGTGAATTTGCTGGTGCTCTTTGGCATCGTGCTGCTCCCCCACCAAAAGCATGTCTGTGGGCAGCAAGGCATCTAGCCGGGTGGTGGTTTGCGCCAAGGCCGCACCCGTCAGGTTGTGCAGCACGGGGGCTTCTGGCTTTGCAGCGCAGGCAGTGAAAACAGCGATAACCGCCGCAACGATAATTAGTTTGAGCATCGCCGCATCCTAATCTGTATCGGCCCGCTTTGTACTTTTAACGCCTCATGGCATGCAAGGCTGATCTGCCACTCTTAATTCGTACTGCGCTTACCTTGCTGCTGGCTTTGGCGGCCGCCTGGGGCTGCGTGCTGCTGCGCACGCCGCTGCCGTGGATGATTGGCCCATTGATTGCCACTGGCGTGCTGTCGATGCTGGGCACGCCCACGCACAGCTACACGCCGCTGCGCAACGCAGGGCAGTGGGTGATTGGTGCGGCGCTAGGGCTGTACTTCACGCCGCAAGTGGTGGCGCTGGTGCTCAGTGTGTGGTGGGCCATTGCGCTGAACATTGTGTGGGCGCTGGCGCTTGGTTTCGGCTTTGGCGCGTGGCTGTACCGCGTGCATTACCCGCCGGGCAAGTTGCACATAGCTGGCCTTACCCGCACCACCACTTACTTTGCTTCGCCGATTGGTGCGGCATCAGAAATGACGCTGCTGGGCGAGCGCCACGGCGCGCAAACCGAGCTGGTGGCGTCCAGCCACAGCCTGCGCGTGCTGCTGGTCACCCTGATTATTCCGTTTGGGCTGCAGTGGGCTGGCCTGCAAGGGCTTGACACTACCCCGCCCGGCCCGCGCGCGGTTGACTGGCCCGGCTTGGGGCTGTTGGCTGCGCTGACCGGTGTGGGCTGTTGGGTGATGCTGCTGCTTAAACGCACCAACCCTTGGTTTATTGGTGCCCTAGCGGTTGCCGTACTGCTGACCGCCCACGGCGTAAATTGGTCAGCCATTCCGCAGTGGCTGACCAACGCCGCACAGCTGGTGCTTGCCATCAGCCTGGGCGTTCGGTTCACGCGGCAGTTTGTGCACCTCGCGCCGCGCTGGCTGGCATCAATTGCGCTGGCCACGGTGGTGATGATTGCACTGTGCGCCGGTTTCGCGTGGCTGCTGGCGCAAGCAA
>JANOWB010000085.1:0-8885 GCA_031417695.1 Polaromonas sp. | reverse complement strand
TGGGCGCGCGCTGACGGTGACTTGGGTCCCGTATATGGCGTGCAGTGGCGCAGCTGGCCTACCCCTGATGGTGGGCATATTGACCAAATCACAGAGGTAATCAATACCCTCAAATCCAACCCTGATTCGCGCCGCATCATCGTCAGTGCCTGGAATGTGGCTGACCTGAGCAAGATGGCGTTGATGCCTTGCCACGCGTTTTTTCAGTTTTATGTTGCGCCACCGCTTGAAGCTGGTGGCAAGGGCCAGTTAAGTTGCCAGCTGTACCAACGCAGCGCCGATATTTTTCTGGGCGTGCCGTTTAACATCGCCAGCTACGCGCTTCTCACGCACATGGTGGCGCAGCAATGTAATTTGGACGTTGGCGACTTTATCTGGACGGGTGGTGACTGCCACATCTACAGCAACCACCACGAACAGGTGGCGCTACAGCTTAGCCGCACGCCACTGCCCTACCCCACGCTCAACATCAAACGCAAACCTGAATCGATCTTCGACTACGAATTTGACGATTTTGAGTTTGTGAACTACCAGCATCACCCCGCTATTAAAGCCCCAGTTGCGGTTTAACTCTTCGCTTAGCGCATGAAAATCAACATGATTTTTGCCCGGTCCGCCAACGGCGTGATTGGCTACAAAAACGCGATGCCCTGGCATTTGCCTGAAGACCTGGCGCACTTCAAAAAGCTCACCTTGGGCAGCCCGGTCATCATGGGCCGAAAAACGTGGGATTCATTGCCGCCCAGGTTTCGCCCTTTGCCGGGCCGCACTAACGTCGTCATTACTCGGCAGACAGACTGGCATGCTGCTGGCGCGCAAACGGCAGGAAGCCTGCAACACGCGCTGGCTCAGTGCAGTGACTCAGACGATGTCTGGATCATTGGTGGCGCGCAAATTTACGCGCAGGCTGAGCCGTTGGCCAGCCGGATAGAAGTGACGCACATCGACAAAAATTATGACGGTGACGCATTTGCTCCCCAGCTGGGTAGCCAGTGGACGGCAAGCCAGCCAGAAAACCACGTGTCTACAACCGGGCTGAATTTCAGTTTTATCACTTACACAAAACCAAAGGAAACTTGATATGTCAGGAGGCGGATTTCACGTACACGGGCCACACGACCATGAGCTGGAGCATGCAGCGCAAGGCGGCCATGGTGGCCACGACGACAAAGCAAAAAGCGGAATGATTGCGCAAATTGCGGTCATTACAGCCATCATTGCCACGGTAGGCGCGCTGTTTGCATACATGGGCGGTGCAACGCAAGCCAATGCAGGGCTTTACAAAAACAATGCGGCAATCAAGAAAACCGAAGCCTCAAACCAATGGAATTTCTTTCAGGCCAAAAGTACCAAGCAGTCGCTGGCCGAGGTATCGCGTGACCTATCAAATGACGCTGCCAAAGACAAGTACCAAGCCAAGATTGACCGCTACGAAAAAGAAAAAACCGACATCAAACTGGCTGCTGAAAAGCTGGAAAAAGAATCGACCGACTGGGACAAACAATCAGACGAGCAAATGCACCAGCACCACCGCTGGGCGCAGGCGACCACAGTTTTGCAAATATCAATTGCCATGGCGGCCATTGCCTTGCTGACCCGAAAGCGCTGGGTTGAATACTTGATGTTTGTTGCTGCTGCGGGTGGCTTGGCGGTTGGCGTGCTGGCTCTACTACACATCTAGTGCGTATTTAATGCACGTTTACGGTATATTTAACGCTATTTAATTCATAGCTGCTCGCGCCCGTATTTACTGGGCTACAGCCCTAATTTATACCTAGAACAGCCCGAAAATGACCAAAATCGCCACATGGAACGTCAACTCACTCACGGTGCGCCTGCCGCAGGTGATTGACTGGCTAACGGCCAACCCGGTGGACGCGCTGTGCCTGCAAGAGCTCAAGCTGACAGACGAAAAGTTTCCCCAAGCAGCGTTTGAAACTATCGGCTACAGCAGCGCGGTGTTCGGCCAAAAAACCTACAACGGCGTCGCCATTTTGAGCCGGGCGCCGGCCAGTGACGTGGTTAAAAACATCACCGGCTTTGCTGACGAACAATCCCGCGTAATTACTGCGACACTAAACGCGCCCGGTGGTGAAATTCGTTTGGTCAATGGTTATTTCGTTAACGGCCAAGAACCGGGCAGCGAGAAATTTACCTACAAAATGTTGTGGCTAGGCGGCTTGGAAGCAATGCTGAAAGCCGAGCTGGCCGCGCACCCGCGCTTGGTGTTGGTGGGCGACTTCAACATCACGTTTGACGACCGTGACACCTACGATGCTGAAGGCTTGCGCGAGACGATTCACCACACCACCGAGGAGCGCCGGCATTTTCAGGCCATGCTGGACTTGGGGCTTACCGACGCGTTTCGCCTGTTTGAGCAGCTTGAGAAAAGCTACTCGTGGTGGGACTACCGCGAATTCGCTTTTCGCCGCAACCGGGGGTTACTGATTGACCGTATTTTGGTCAGTCACGCGCTCAAACCGCTAGTTGCCAGCTGCGTGATTGATAAAGCGCCGCGCAAAAACGAACGACCCAGTGACCATACGCCCGTGATTGTCGAAATCACATAAGCACTAGCCCCCGGGCCAGCATTTGCTCAGCTTTACGGCTTGGCGCAAGTAAAGCTGGCCGCCACATTCACATCGCCCGTGCCCGCGTATTTTGGGTAGGCCGGGAACTCGCACAACGGGCGGGTTCTGCCCGGCACGCCTGCCATGTCAGCAACGATTTGCGGCGGCGGTGCAACGCCTTTTTCAACCCAATTTTCCAGCGTGGTCAATGAGTCCCATGCCGCGTTAAACACGCTGCTAACGGCGTGCCCATAGCCGGGAATTTCGTAGTAGCGCGCAAACCCGGCCACTGGCGTTGCACCCATCGCAGTGTTGATGCGGCTCCAATACTGCTGGGTTGCCCGGGGGCTGACCAGTGCATCGTGCGCGCCGTGCGCCATCAGTATCTTGCCGCCCTTGTTGGCAAAGGCTGACAGGTCGGTTTTGTTGGTATCTTGCAGCGCGGTCAATTGCACAATGCGTTCTTGCCACTTGCCGGGGTTTTGTGGGTCGAGGCTAAGCGAGTCAAAGTTGGCATCGCGCGTGACGAAATGCTTGGCCCACTGATCCCAAAACGTCGCCCCATATGGCGGGCTGGTGGCGATGGTGCTGGTAGCTGCGGGTTTGACAGGCGGCATCGGGTTGGCGGGTTGCTCGGTGCCCAATGCCAGCGTTAGCACCGTGGGTTGCAGCGGGCTGGCGCTCGGGTTGCCAAAGTCGGTGCCCCAGGTGTTGAAGCCGGGGTAAGTGGTTTCGCCGCTGGCCAGTTTGTAGTTAAGGCTAAGCGGAGTGTTGGTGACGTTAAAGCCCGCAATCTGCGCGTCAGACAGGCAGGTGTCGCCGGTATCAGCCCCGCCCTCACAACGGAGCGGCTTGCCGTTCAACATGGCCGTCGTTGGATTAAAGCTTGCATTGCAGGCGCTGACGTTGCTGATCATGCCGTCTTTTGCGCCATCGAGTTCGTCGCAAGCGGCCACTGCGGCGTCGTACAGCGCTTTGCGTTTAGCCCGGTTGGGGTACGCGCCGGGCTTGGCCAGCTCCCGCGTGATGCGGCCAAACTGCAAGTCAAGCGCAGCGGCGTTCCAGGCCGGGTACAACACAATCGCGCCGTCAAAATCTTGTGGCCAGTTTTGTACTGCGAACAGTGCTTCGCGCCCGCCCGTGGAGCCGCCGGCAAAGTAGGTTTTGCTTGCCCGGGCTGCGTAATGCGCCTGAACAATATGGATAGCCACATCGCGCGTTTTTTTAATTGCATCAGAAGCAAAATTTTTCAGGGCCTCGTCATTCACCCCGAAAGTACCGTCCCGGCTGCCGTTGGCATTGGCCTGGTGGCCGGAGTCGCTGCCAAACGTGGCATAGCCGCGCGCCAGTGGTGCGGGCTTATCTAGCGGCCCGGCAGGCACGTTGGCCAGCCCGGTTGCCAACACCCCGTTGTAGCCGCCACCGCCAAACATCAGCGCGTTGCCGTTCCAGTTAGCTGGCAAATTAACTTGAAATTTAATCTTGGGTGCGGCGGCATCGACCGGGTTAATGTCGCCCAGCACCTTGCAGTATTCGGCCACGGCAGCTGCGCCTGCACCAGCTGCGGGAACAACTGCCGCACTGGTTACTACTGCGCCGGTTGTGGGCAAACCAATGCCTTGGGGCGAAATGGCAAAACCGTTCAGGCCAGCACAGGCTGTGGGACTCGAAGGTGGCGTTAAGGGCGGGCCGCTCGTGCTGGCGCACCCACTGACGACTAGCAAAACCGGGACGGCGACCAACGCCAGTGCGCCCAGTGCGTATTCTTTAAGGACGCTTTGCATCAGAGCGATTTTCATTTGTTCTCCTGTGGCATGACGTTAAACCCGCTCGTCAAAGTACCACAGTCACCCGGACTGGCTCACCCGGCAAACCCTTGCCCAACGGGCAAAAACAGCCCTTATTCCAAGTTCAGTTCCTGAATTTTGCGGGTGATGGTATTGCGGCCAATGCCCAGTTTTTGCGCGGCTTCGATGCGTCGGCCTTTGGTGTTGTGCAAAGCCGTTTGAATCAGTTTGGACTCGAACCGGCGGGTCAACACATCCCACACGTCAAGACAGCCCGCCTCCAGCAAGGTTTGTGCTTCATGCTCAAGATCGGTCTCCCACGACCCCGCCGATTGTGGCTCTGCAGCCGTCAACGCCTTAGCCGGGCCTGCGCCCGTTGCAACATTGGCCAGAAGGTTCGCGGGCGGGTGTGCTGGCACAGCGTCGTGCGCTGGATCCGGATAAGCGGCTGTCAAAGAAGCTGACGGCTGCGGCACCTGTGAGGTTTTGGCAAGCGGTGTGGCGGCGGGCGCAGCGTTCATGACTTCTGGCGGCAAATCTTTTGGCTCAATGACTTGCGCTGGCGCCATCACGGTCAGCCAGTGACAAATATTTTCAAGCTGCCGCACGTTGCCGGGAAAGCCAAAATTGCTCAACTGCTGCAACGCTGACTCTGAAATGCGCTTAGGTTCTACCCCCAACTGCTTGGCGCTTTGCTGCAAAAAATGGCGCGTGAGCGCGAACACATCTTCACGCCGCTCGCGCAGTGCCGGCAAGCGAAGGCGAATGACGTTCAGGCGGTGGTACAAATCCTCGCGGAACACGCCTTCTTTAACGCGCTGCTCCAGGTCTTGGTGGGTAGCCGCAATCACGCGTGGATTGGCTTTAATCGCGTTGTGCCCGCCCACTCGGTAAAAATGCCCGTCGGAGAGCACCCGCAGCAATCGCGTTTGCAAATCAAACGGCATGTCGCCAATTTCATCAAGAAAGAGCGTGCCGCCTTCGGCTTGTTCAAAGCGGCCGCGGCGCATGGTTTGCGCGCCCGTGAAAGCGCCACGCTCGTGGCCGAACAGTTCACTCTCCAGCAAGTCTTTGGGAATTGCCGCCGTATTGATGGCAACAAATGGGCCACTGGCACGGCTCGAATGCTTGTGCAGCGCTTTGGCCACCAGCTCTTTGCCCGAGCCAGACTCGCCGGTAATCATGACAGTGACATTGCTTTGGCTCAATCGGCCAATCGCGCGAAACACGTCTTGCATGGCCGGCGCTTGGCCCAGCATTTCTGGCGCTGCGGCCATGCGTTCTTCCAGCACTTCTTCGCGCTGGCTTTCTTCAACAGCACGGCGAATCAGCTCAACGGCTTTCGGCAAGTCAAACGGCTTGGGCAAGTACTCAAACGCGCCGCCCTGAAAGCTGGACACCGCGCTGTCAAGGTCTGAAAACGCCGTCATGATGATGACGGGCAGGCCCGGCAATTTGGCTTTGACTTTTTCAAGCAAATCAAGGCCCGAGCCGCCCGGCATGCGAATGTCGCTGACCAGCACCTGCGGGCCGTCTTCTTCGGTGGCAACATTTAACGCAGCCAGCACCTCACGCGGATTGGTGAAACTGCGTGTAGGCAAGTCTTCTCGCAAGAGCGCTTTTTCCAGCACAAATCGGATGGACTGGTCATCATCAACTATCCAGATCGGCTTCATGATTTGTCAATCCTTGGGGTCGCCCCCGCTTGTCTTTATTGCTCTGAACGCAACGCAAACGTCAAGCTACTGCTTTACGGCAAAGGTATCAGCAGCTTGAAATCGCATCGCCCCGGCATGCTCTCGCATTCAATCAAGCCGTGATGCTGCTGCACAAATGTTTGCGCCAGCGTCAGCCCCAAGCCCGAACCGCCTTCCCTGCCCGACACCAGCGGGTAGAAAATTCGATCGATCAAATCACCGGGCACACCGGGCCCGTTGTCTATGACATGCAATTCCAATGCCAAGCGGTAGCGTTGCTTACCAAACGTGACTTGTCGAGCAATGCGGGTCTTGAAAGTGATATGCGCATCGCCACCCGCTATGCGCTCAGTCAGGGCCTGCGCGGCGTTATGAGCGATGTTCAGCACCGCTTGAATCAACTGCTCGCGGTCGCCCCGAAAGTCGGGAATTGAGATGTCGTAGTCGCGGCTAAAGCGCAGGCCTTTGGGAAATTCAGCCAATATGAGGGAGCGAACGCGCTCGCACACTTCATGAATGTTCACGTCGCCCACCAGGTGCGGCCGGCGGTGCGGTGCCAACAGTCTGTCTACCAGCGATTGCAGCCGGTCGGCTTCGTGGATGATGACTTGGGTGTATTCGGTCAGCGATTTGTCGATGTCCATTTGCAGCAATTGCGCCGCACCGCGGATGCCGCCCAGCGGGTTTTTAATCTCATGGGCCAAATTTCGAATCAACTCTTTGTTGGCTTGGGCTTGCTCCATCAAGCGCTCTTCACGGTCTTGCTTGGCCTGCTGCTCCAGCGGCAGCAACTCCACAATCGCCTCGCCCGGCAGGTCGGTTTGCGCTACCACCACATGCACCAGCATCGGTTCGTTGTTCAGGCGTTTTAGCCAAGCGTCATAGCGCAGCGTGGCAAATTCATTGCTGTCGGCGCCAGCCAATGCGTTCTGCAAAATATAGGGTTCTGTGAAGAACTCTGGCAGCATTGAGCCTTCAATAGTGCGGCGTGATATGCCGAGCGCATGTTCAAGCGCGGCGTTGGCAAACACCACTATGCCCGTAGTACGCACAACCGCCACCATGGTGGCCAGCAAATCCAGCGCAACCAAGCGTGGCAAAACCAAGTCGAGTTGACTGGGCGCAGGCTGAGCCGCCTCGGGCTGCGCTTGCGCTACTTTGGTTTGGGTCAAAAAAATAGAGGGCTTTTTCAAGTCCTCTATTTTGGCGCAGAACGGCTGCGTATCGAAATCGCGGCGCTAATTAGCGCCAGGCAGGCGAGAGATTTCCCGCTTCAGGCCAGCGATGTCACTCTGGTTGCGGGTAATAGCGTCTTTAAGTTCGGCAACGCGGTCTAAATAACGCTGATAGTTGCGGCTTTCAATGCCCTGCTTTTCGGGCTCGCCGTTGTTGAACTCTTTTTGCTGTTCAACCAGCTTGCCTTCGGCTTTTTTCAGCTCTGACTCCAAAATACCGCGCGAGTCACTGTCGCGAGATTTTTGGGCCGGCCCGCCGTCGTTGCGTGGAGCAGGAGAAGCAGTTGACGAAGGCGGCGCAGAAGCTACTTGCACGCCTGAGCGCTGCGCGGTGCTTGGCCCGGCCATAACGGTAACGTTGCCGCCCTGCATGGTTTTGCAACCCCGTACTTGCGCATCTTTGGCGTTGTTGATGTATTCAACACCGTCGCTGCTGTTGCAGCGGTAAATTTGTGCCACTGCGCTGGTTGATGCGAACGCCGCAAGCAACACTGCGGCGAGTGACACAACAGAAGCGACTGAAACCACTGCCCCGGATGAATTTTTCATAAGTAACCCGACTGCCAAAAAGGCTGGGTCGGTCAATCAGTATCCTGCAAACCCATGTAACTGCAAAGTCTTGTGGCCAAAATAAGGCAGTTTTGCCTCATTATTGGCAAAGTTTATGTAGTTTCCATGAAAAAAGGACGGCATCTGCCGTCCTTTTAATACTACCCGCGGGTGGTTTCGCCGAAATTTACAGCGAGTAGTACATGTCGAACTCAATTGGGTGCGTGGCCATGCGCAAGCGCGTGACTTCACCCATTTTCAGTTCAATGTAAGCGTCAATCATTGAGTCAGTAAACACACCACCTTTGGTCAAAAAGCCGCGGCCAACGTCCAGGCAATCGAGTGCCTGGTCAAGGCTGTGGCACACAGTTGGGATTTTTGCGTCTTCTTCGGGCGGCAGATGGTACAAGTCCTTAGTGGCGGCTTCGCCCGGGTGGATTTTGTTTTCTACGCCGTCAAGGCCAGCCATCATCAAGGCAGCAAAGCCCAAGTACGGGTTCATCAATGGGTCTGGAAAGCGAGCCTCAATGCGGCGACCTTTCGGGTTGGCCACGTACGGAATGCGAATAGATGCTGAACGGTTTTTAGCCGAGTAGGCCAGCTTGACCGGTGCCTCAAAGCCAGGGACCAAACGCTTGTAGCTGTTGGTGCCGGGGTTGGTGATGGCGTTCAGTGCGCGAGCGTGCTTGATGATGCCGCCGATGTAGTACAGCGCAAAGTCTGACAGGCCTGCATAGCCGTCGCCAGCAAACAGGTTCTTGCCGTCTTTCCAGATCGACTGGTGTACGTGCATGCCGCTGCCGTTGTCGCCAACGATAGGTTTTGGCATAAAGGTCGCGGTTTTGCCGTAAGCGTTGGCGACGTTTTGCACCACGTACTTCAGCATTTGTGTCCAGTCGGCGCGCTGCACCAGTGTGCTGAACTTGGTGCCGATTTCGTTCTGGCCAGCGCCAGCGACTTCGTGGTGAAACACCTCAACTGGAATGCCGAGTGATTCAAGAATCAATGACATCTCAGCGCGCATGTCTTGCGTGCTGTCGACTGGTG
>JANOWB010000084.1:0-3121 GCA_031417695.1 Polaromonas sp. | reverse complement strand
ACCATTTTGCACCGCCTGTTTTGGGAAGAGCCGCATACGCGCTTTGAGCCACTGGCGCCCAGCTTTGCCTGCAGTTGCTCACGTGAGCGAGTCAGCAATATGCTGCGCGGTCTCGGTACCGATGAAATTGAAAGCATCATTGCTGAGCGCGGCTCGGTGGGCGTAACTTGCGAGTTTTGCGGAGCGTCTTACGACTTTGACCCGGTCGATGCGGCGCAGATTTTTACCGATGCCGGTAAGCAAGTGCCGCCGTCGGGAACCGTTCAGTAAGCCTTGCTGCTGGCAGCCTGAATCTTGCCGTTCGCTGAGCGAGCTAGCGGTTAACTTGAATAAATATCTCGTTGGGTTTGACCATACCCAGCTCAGAGCGTGCTTTTTCTTCCACCATTTCCAGGCCTTCCTTCAAGTCTCTAACCTCTGCTGCCAGCTGAGTGTTGGCTGCTTGAGATTTGACGTTGTTGGCCGTTTGCTCTGACAGCCTTTTTTGCATGTCCCGCACATTTTGAATGCTGCCCCGGCCAACCCACAACTGGGCGTGGAAGGCAAGCAGCAACGCGATCAAAATGGCAGGAACAACTCTGTTGGCCATCGTTCAGTTATAGCTAAGTCAGATTAGCGCAGGTTATAAAACGCCGAACGGCCCGGGTAGCTGGCGACGTCGCCCAGGTCTTCTTCAATGCGCAGCAACTGGTTGTATTTGGCGGTGCGGTCAGACCGGCTCAAGCTGCCGGTTTTGATTTGACCCGCGTTGGTGCCCACCGCTATGTCGGCAATGGTGGTGTCTTCGGTTTCGCCAGAGCGGTGCGAAATAACGGCGGTGTAGCCCGCGCGCTTGGCCATTTCAATGGCGGCAAACGTTTCAGTCAGCGTGCCAATCTGGTTAATTTTGATCAGGATTGAATTGGCAATATTTTTTTCAATGCCTTCTTTTAAAATTTTGGTGTTGGTGACAAATAAATCGTCACCCACCAGCTGCACTTTTTTGCCCAGGCGCTCGGTCAATATCTTCCAGCCGTCCCAGTCGCCTTCAGCCATGCCGTCTTCGATACTGATGATGGGGTACTTGTCTACCCAAGTGGCCATGATGTCTGTCCATTCGGCGCTATTCAGGCTCAGGCCTTCAGCACCCAGCACGTATTTGCCGCCAGAGTAAAACTCGCTGGCCGCGCAGTCCAGGCCCAAGGCAATTTGCTCGCCTGCCACAAAGCCGGCCTTGTCAATCGCTTCCAGAATCATTTGAATCGCGGCTTCGTGATTGGGCACGTTCGGCGCAAAGCCGCCTTCGTCACCGACAGCAATGCTCATACCCTTGTCTTGAATAATTTTCTTCAGCGCATGAAACACTTCGGCACCGTAACGCACCGCTTCACGAAAGCTGGGCGCGCCTACCGGAATAATCATTAACTCTTGCAAGTCCAAGTTGTTGTTGGCATGTGCGCCGCCATTGATGACGTTCATCATGGGCACCGGCATTTGCATGCCGCCGCTGCCGCCAAAGTAGCGGTACAGCGGCAGGCCCGCCTCTTCAGCCGCCGCACGCGCCACGGCCATGCTGACAGCCAGCGTGGCATTGGCGCCCAAACGCGATTTATTGTCAGTGCCGTCGAGGTCAATCAGCGTGCGGTCTAAAAACGCTTGTTCGCTGGCGTCCAGGCCTAGCACGGCTTCAGAAATTTCGGTGTTGATGTGCCCCACCGCTTTAAGCACGCCCTTGCCGCCGTAGCGCGACTTGTCGCCATCGCGCAGTTCAATCGCCTCACGCGAGCCGGTGGATGCGCCCGAGGGCACCGCTGCACGGCCCATAACGCCGGACTCTAGCAGCACGTCGCATTCAACCGTTGGGTTGCCCCGGCTGTCTAAAATTTCTCGGGCGACGATATCAACAATAGCACTCAGTTAGGGTCTTTCGTAAATCAAATAAATTCATGGCCTGCCAAACAGACTGCTAGATACCTTCAACCAGCACCATGTTGAAGTGGTGGGTAGCGCCCACGCGGTGCTTGCGAACGTCTTGGTAAGCAGCGCTGTCGTAAAAAGCCTTTGCTGCGTCGTAGCTTGGAAAACGCAGCACGGTCACGCGCGGCGGTTTCCAGTTGCCTTCCAGTGCCTCACTGCGGCCACCGCGCGCCAGGTATTCTCCACCTGCAGCGGCCACTGCTGCGGGCGCCAGGGTCCCGTATTGTTTGAATTGCTCGGGGTCGGTCACTTGGGAGTCAACAAGAATGTAGGCTGCGGTCATGGTGTTTTTCAGTTCAGTGGGTAAGGGTTCAATCAGTTGAAATTGTTTTCAAGAAAGCCATTTTTCTTTGTGATGCGGTCAAGTTCAAGCAACGTCTCTAGCAGCGCTTTCATGTGCTTGAGCGGCACGGCGTTGGGGCCGTCGCTCATGGCTTTGCTGGGGTCTGGGTGGGTTTCCATAAAGACGCCCGCCACGCCAACTGCAACCGCCGCGCGTGCCAGTACGGGCACCATCTCGCGCTGGCCGCCACTGCTGGTGCCCTGCGCATTTCCAGCGCCCGGTAGCTGCACCGAATGGGTTGCGTCAAACACCACGGGTGCGTGCGTTTCACGCATGATGGCCAGGCTGCGCATGTCAGACACCAGGTTGTTGTAGCCAAAACTGGCACCGCGCTCGCAGGCCATGAAACGGTCTTCGCTCAAGCCAGCGGCACGCGCCGCTGCGCGTGCTTTGTCGATAACATTTTTCATGTCACCGGGCGCCAAGAACTGGCCTTTTTTAATATTGACTGGCTTGCCCGATTGCGCCACCGCCGTAATAAAGTCAGTTTGCCGGCACAAAAACGCCGGGGTTTGCAGCACGTCGACCACGGCCGAGACTTGCGCAACGTGTGCTTCCGAATGCACATCAGTCAGCACCGGTACGCCTAGATCACGTTTAATTTTGGCCAAAATTTCAAGGCCTTTGTCCATGCCCGGCCCCCGAAACGTCATGCCGCTTGAGCGGTTAGCCTTGTCGTAGCTGGACTTGAAAATAAACGGAATGCCAAGGCTGGCGGTGATTTCTTTTAGCGTACCGGCGGTGTCCATTTGCAGCTGCTCAGACTCAATCACGCACGGCCCGGCAATCAGAAAAAACGGCTGGTCAAGGCCAATTTCAAAC
>JANOWB010000083.1:0-6734 GCA_031417695.1 Polaromonas sp. | reverse complement strand
ATTGGCGTTCTCCATTCGATTTATGCCAAAGCGGCCTACACCGCCTACCTCTCAATTCACCCATGACTATCCACCACATCCTAAAAATGGGCGACCCGCGCCTGCTGCGCATTGCTCCACCCATCACCGAGTTCGACACCGACGAGCTGCACTTGCTCGTCACCGATATGTTTGACACCATGCGTTCAGTCAGCGGAGCCGGCCTGGCAGCGCCGCAGATTGGAGTTGACTTGCAACTGGTGATTTTTGGCACTGACGAGGTCAACCCGCGCTACCCTGACTCACCGCCCATTCCGCGCACCGTGCTGCTCAACCCCATCATCACGCCGCTTGATGAGGTCAAAGAAAACGGCTGGGAAGGGTGCCTGTCAGTACCCGGCCTGCGCGGTGTGGTGCCGCGCTTTGCGCGAATCAGGTACACCGGCTTTGACCAATATGGCGACCCCATCGACCGAACGGTAGACGGCTTTCACGCGCGGGTGGTGCAGCATGAATGCGACCATTTGATTGGCAAGCTGTACCCGATGCGTGTTGAAGACTTTACGCAGTTTGGATTTACCGAGGTGTTGTTTCCGGGGTTGGATGCGGGGGATGATGATTGAATGAGTAACGGTTTCGTGTTTTCACCAGCGGGAGCCGCTATATAAGCTGTAGCAACTGATATTTGAACTCCTTGGGCTGCAGGTCAAATGGCGTGATTTTGCAAGACTTAGCAGCTTGTTCACTGTCCTCGGTCTATAGTTTTCACTCGCGCAGCCCAAAGGTGATCAAAGGAGTCTTTCAATGAAAGAAATTTGCGTTCAGACCATTTACGTTTCAGATTTGACTCACGCGCTTGATTTTTATACGCAAGCACTTGGCTACGAAGTCAAGGCGCGTTATGGTTCGTGTATCGCGCAGTTGCACACGCAGGGTGCAACACTCGTCATTCAAGAAATTGAAAGAGGGCAAGCATGTCCCGACAGACCCTGTACCGTGCTGGCTTTCAAGACCGACAACATTGCAGAGTCAATGGCGCAGATAGTAGCGGCGGGTGGCATCTTGTTGAATGACAGGCCCCAACCATGTCCTGTCGGTGTTTTTATAGCGTTTAAAGACCCCGCTGGAGTACTGCATGAACTTCTACAGTTCACAAACGAATGAGAGCTCCATCAACGCATAGCGCGATTGCTCCTCGACCTAAAAGGTGCCTTGCAGCCACTCCTCGCTTAAGCATTCAACGCCGCCAGCAACTCAGTTTCAATAGCAATCTGCGCCCGGTTCTGCTGCAGCTCTGGCCCATCAATCAAAAACGTATCTTCCACCCGCTCGCCCAGCGTGGTGACTTTGGCCAGTTGCAAATTGATGTGGTGCTTGGCAAGAATGCGGGCAATCAGATACAGCAGGCCAACACGGTCGCTGGCTGATACGCTTAACAACCAGCGCTGCGCTTTTTCGTCGGGGCGCAGGTCGACACGCGGCGCCACCGGAAAGCTTTTAACCCGGCGTGACACGCGGCCCATGCTGGGGGCGGGTAGGGGGCCTGGCTCGGTCAACGTGCGGTCCAGGTCGGCTTCGACCATGGCGGCCAATTCGCGAAAGTGGTCTAGCTCGTCAGACAAGTCGGGGCTAACGACTTGGCACGTGTCCAGCGCGTAGCCGGTTTTGGCGGTGTGAATTTTGGCGTCCAAAATGCTGGAACCCGACTGGTCGAAATATCCGCAAATGCGCGCAAACAAATCAGGTGCATCGGGGGTGTAGACCAGCACCTGCATGCCTTCACCTGCTGATGACCGGCGGGCGCGCACGATCACCTTAGCTTTACCTGCGTGGCGCGACAACTGGCGCGCGTGCCAGGCAATGTCGCTGGCGTCATGCCGCATGAAGTAGCTGATGTCCAGCGTGGCCCAGAGTGCTTTGTGGGCCTCAAACGGTTCTGCGTGCAGGGCGAGTGTCGTTAATGCATCACGCTTGCGGGCTTCAACCTCGGCGCTTGCATCAGGTGCGCGGCCGCCAAGCACGCGCAGCGTATAGCGGTACAAATCTTCCAACAGCTTGCCTTTCCACGCGTTCCACACCTTGGGGCTGGTGCCGCGTATGTCGGCCACGGTCAGCAAGTACAGCGCCGTCAGGTAGCGCTCATTGCACACGCGCTTGGCGAATGCGGCAATCACGTCAGCGTCGCTCAGGTCTTCTTTTTGGGCTACCCGGCTCATGGTCAAGTGTTGGGCGACTAAAAATTCAATCAGTTGCGTGTCTTCGCTGCCAATGCCGTGCTGGCGGCAAAACACGCGCACATCAACGCAGCCGAGCACCGAATGGTCGCCGCCCCGGCCCTTGGCAATGTCGTGAAACAGCGCGGCTATGTACAAAATCCATGGCTTGTCCCAGCCAGCGGCTAGTTGCGAGCACATCGGGTACTCATGCGAATGCTCGGCCATAAAAAACCGCCGCACGTTGCGCAGCACCATCAAAATATGCTGGTCAACCGTGTACACATGAAACAAGTCATGCTGCATTTGCCCGACGATTTTTCTGAACACCCACAAGTAGCGGCCCAGCACCGATGTCTGGTTCATCAGCCGCATGGCGTGGGTGATGCCTTCAGGTGCTTGCAAAATTTTGCGGAAGGTGTCGCGGTTAATGGGGTCACTGCGAAACTTGGCATTCATTACGCCGCGCGCGTTGTACAGCGCACGCAGCGTACGGGCCGACAAGCCTTTGATGCCCACCGTCGATTCGTAGAGTAAAAACGTCTCCAAAATCGCGTGGGGGTGTTGCACGTACAGGTCGTCGCTGGCCACTTCAATCATGCCGGCTTTGTCAAAAAAACGTTCGTTGATTTTGCGCAGCGCGTGGGTCGCGGGGTTCAGGCGCTCTTCAATGTTCAGCAGCAAAATCAAATTAAGCTGGCTCACTGCTTTGGCAGCCCAGTAGTAGCGACGCATCAGTGCCTCGCTTGAGCGGCTGACAAGGCGGCCTTCTGCATTTATCTTGCTTGTGTAGCCGAACGATTCCGCTACAGCGGTTTGCAGGTCAAACACCAGCCGATCTTCACGCCGTTTGGCCAGCAAGTGCAGGCGGGCGCGAATCAAACTCAGCAGCGCTTCATTGGCTTTAATCTGGCGCACTTCAAACGGGGTGGCCAGGCCGTTTTTGGCCAGGTCGTCCCACGATTTGCCCAGGCCCGCCGCGCGCGCCACCCACAGCACCACCTGCAAGTCGCGCAGGCCGCCGGGGGACTCTTTGCAGTTGGGCTCTAGCGCGTACGGCGTGTTTTCAAACTTATTGTGGCGCTGGCGCAGCTCAAGCGTTTTGGCAACAAAAAAAGCTTTCGGGTCTAGCTCGGCAGTCAGGCGCTGCTGCAGCTCTGCAAACAATTTTTTGTCGCCCACCACCAGCCGCGCTTCGAGCAATGACGTTTGCACAGTCACGTCTTTGGCTGCTTCAGCTACGCACTGCGAGCGGCTGCGTACGCTGGAGCCAATTTCCAAGCCGCTGTCCCAGCAGTTGGTAATAAACGTTTCTATCTTGGCTTTTAGCTGCGCGTCATCGTCTGGGTTGGCGCCGGCCGGCACCAGCAGCAGCACATCAATGTCTGAGTGTGGAAACAGCTCGCCCCGGCCATATCCGCCTGCAGCCACCAAACAAAAGTTGGGCTCAAAACCCGCCAACGCCCACAACTGCTTAAGCGTGCCGTCGGTGTGTTTGCTGAGCTTTTGCAGCATGCCGCGAATGCCCCGGCTAGACGCGCCACTGGTGGCCAGCGACGTGAACAGGGCGTCTTTACCAGCGCGGTAATGCGCACGCGCAAGGGCTAGTTGCGGCATGGCGCTGGCCTTTATTGGTTCAGTTGTTTAAGCAGTCGCGGCTTCTTGCACCGCTGCAGCAACTTGCTGGGGCACAAATGCCGGAATAGCCGGGCTGCCTGCGGACACAGTCAGCACTTCATAACCCGTAGGTGTGACCAGCACGGTGTGTTCCCACTGCGCCGAAAGTGAATGATCTCGCGTGACGATAGACCAGCCGTCTTTTTCAGGGCCGTCTTTGATGTCGCGTTTGCCGGCGTTGATCATTGGCTCAATCGTGAAGGTCATGCCTTCTTTGAGCTCTTCAAGCGTGCCCGGCTTGCCGTAATGCAGCACTTGTGGGTCTTCATGAAAGCGGTTGCCAATGCCGTGGCCGCAAAACTCGCGCACCACTGAAAAGCCTTGGCGCTCGGCAAACTGTTGAATGGCAAAACCAATGTCGCCAAGCCGTACGCCGGGCTTGACGCGCATGATGCCTTGCCACATCGCCTCGTAAGTGATGCTGCACAAGCGGCTGGCGGCAATGGATGCCTCTCCCACCAGGTACATGCGGCTGGTGTCGCCGTGCCAGCCGTCTTTGATCACGGTGACATCAACGTTCACGATGTCGCCTTTTTTAAGCGGCTTTTCGTTTGGTATGCCGTGGCAAACCTGGTGGTTAACCGATGTGCACAGCGACTTAGGGTACGCGGCGTAACCCTGCGGCTGGTAGCCCAGCGTGGCGGGTATGGTGTGCTGCACCTGCGTCATGTAGTCATGCGCCAAGCGGTCAATTTCGTTGGTGGTCAGGCCGGGCAAAATGTGCGGCGTGAGGTAGTCCAGCACTTCAGAAGCCAGCTTGCCTGCCACGCGCATGCCGTTGATTCCTGCGGCGTCTTTGTAGGTAATGCTCATGCTTTAGATTATCCCACTGGTGTTGATGGCGCGTGCAGCTTAAGGAAACTCGGCAAAAAGCCCGCTGGTAAACTCAAGGATTCGCTCTTTACACCTCACAGGCTGCCCATTTCGTGACCCTTCACTTGACCACTTTTGAGGGCAAGCCACACGGCCCAAACTCAACCAACGGCCCGATTAATGCCCTCAGCGGCTTTCGCGCCGCCCAGCTTTTACCCCTTTTGCAGGCTATTGAGCCAAAAATAACCAGCCTGCAAGCGCGGTTTATTCACTGGGTCTCTTCAGCACAAATTCCAACTGAATCGACCACCAAGCAGCTTTCTGAGCTGCTCAGCTACGGCCAACCAGCCGAGCCAGTAGTTGGCAAAGAGGCTGACAGCACGGTTTTTATCGTGTCGCCCCGCATCGGCACGGTATCGCCCTGGGCTTCAAAAGCGACTGACATTGCACGCAATTGCGGCTTGGCCATCAAGCGTATTGAGCGCATCACTGAATACCGCGTGAATTTCAAACACGGCTTGTTTGGCAAAACCGTATTGACTGCCGACCAACGCAGCCTAATCGCCGCTCTGCTGCACGACCGCATGACTGAGAACGTGCTGGCTGACCGCACTCAGGCTGCTGCTTTATTCACTGAACTGCAAGCCGCGCCAATGGCAACTATCGATGTGCTGACAGGTGGCAAGGCCGCGCTTGAGTCAGCCAATGTCGAGTTTGGCTTGGCATTGGCTGCCGATGAAATTGATTATTTGGTTGACGCGTTTACCAAGCTAAGACGCAACCCCACCGATGTTGAGCTGATGATGTTTGCGCAAGCCAACAGCGAGCATTGCCGCCACAAAATTTTTAACGCTGATTTCACGATTGACGGCGTAGCGCAGGGCATCAGTTTGTTCGGCATGATTCGCAACACTGAAAAGTTGAACCCGCAGCACACGGTGGTGGCCTATTCAGACAACGCATCGGTCATGGAAGGCTCAAAAAGACAGGTTTTTAACGCAAAAAATGCATTTTCAGGCATTAAATTACCTTCTAGCCCAATAAATACGGGCGCACGCAGCTATCAAAAATATAGTGAATTAGATGACGTTTTGACCCACGTGTTGATGAAGGTTGAAACCCACAACCACCCCACAGCGATCTCGCCTTTCCCCGGCGCATCAACTGGCGCAGGCGGCGAGATACGTGACGAAGGCGCAACTGGCCGCGGCTCTAAACCCAAGGCCGCGCTGACGGGTTTTACGGTGTCGAAGTTGTTTGACGGCGAATATGGCAAGCCAGACCACATCGCCAGCCCGCTGCAAATCATGACTGAAGGCCCGTTGGGCGGCGCAGCTTTTAACAACGAGTTTGGCCGGCCCAATTTGTTGGGCTACTTTCGGGAATATGAGCAAACCGCCCAAGGCCAGCGCTGGGGTTACCACAAGCCGATCATGATTGCGGGCGGCCTGGGCACGATTGACGCGGGCTTGACGAAGAAAATTTTGTTCCCCGCAGGCACGCTGCTGATTCAACTCGGCGGGCCGGGGATGCGCATTGGCATGGGCGGCAGCGCAGCCAGTTCGATGGCCGCGGGCGCAAACGCGGCCAGCCTTGACTTTGATTCAGTGCAGCGCGGCAACCCTGAAATTGAACGGCGTGCGCAAGAGGTGATCAACCAATGCGCGCAGTTGGGCCAGGCGAATCCGATTCTGGCGATTCACGATGTGGGCGCCGGCGGTTTGTCGAATGCCTTTCCGGAGCTAACCAACGACGCAGGGCGAGGCGCAAGGATTGACCTGCGTGCTGTGCCGCTGGAAGAAAGCGGATTGAGCCCGAAAGAGATCTGGAGCAACGAAAGCCAGGAGCGCTACGTGATGGCGATTGCGCCTGAGTCACTGCCGCAGTTCAAAGCGTTTTGTGAGCGTGAGCGCTGCCCGTTTGCGGTAGTGGGCGTGGCGACTGAGGAGCGCGATTTGGTTGTGACAGATGCGGGCGAGCCCTCACCCCAACCCTCTCCCCGCAATGGGAGAGGGAGTAACTCCCCTGACTTACTCCCTCTCCCCTTGGGAG
>JANOWB010000082.1:0-6828 GCA_031417695.1 Polaromonas sp. | reverse complement strand
GGTGTTTGAAATGGTCATACCCATCCGCTGGGGCGACATGGACGCGATGAACCATTTGAACAATGCGATGTACTTTCGCTACCTGGAAACTGTTCGTATTGAGTGGATGCGCAGCATTGGCTGCATGCCAGACTCAAGTGGAGAAGGCCCGGTCATCGTCAATGCGTTTTGTAATTTCTACAAGCAGCTTCAGTACCCGGGGGATGTGCTGGTCAAGATGTATGTCTCAGACCCCGGTCGCACCACATTTGAAACCTGGTGCACGATGGAACTGACAGATGCGCCGGGCGTTGTCTGCGCGGCTGGCGGGGCGACCACTATCTGGGTTGATTTCCCGTTGCAGAAGGCCAAAACGCTGCCAGATTGGTTGCGGCAGCTTGTTTTAAGCTAATTTCTGGGTACAAATCGGCTGCTAGCCTAACAAATACGGGCGCGAGAAGCTATTTATAATATAGCGGGCTTTGGTTGATAAGCTACTTGGAGATTGGGTCGTCTTTATCGCAAGCGAGCGGTCTGCCTGAGTGTTCTGCTACGTGTCCCCCGCCCCCGTTGGGGGCTCCTCCTTGACCTCCGCAGAACACTCAGGCAAACCACTCTCTGGGCTTTATCGACCAGCGCAGAAACACAGCTTAGCAATGGGTATGGCGTGTCTGCCGCAGCGAAATCAAGGAGGAGCCCACAGGGCGGGGGACATTCGCGGAGGTAGATGCGCCGTAGCCGTTGCGGGTAAAGAAAGCAGGTTGTCCTGTTTCACTTCGGCTTCGGTACCCGCCCCATCAAGTAAAACTCCGGATTCGGCTGCATGCCACTGAAGCTGGCCATGCGGTTTGAGAGGCCAAAAAATGCAGTGATGGCAGCAATGTCCCACGCGTCTTCATCGTCAAAACCATGTGCGTGCAGCGCTGCAAAATCGGCGTCTTCAATGCTGTGTGAAGCTGTGCACACCTTCATCGCAAAGTCGAGCATGGCGCGCTGGCGCAGGGTGATATCGGCCTTTTTGTAGTTCACCGCAACCTGGTCGGCCACCAGCGGTTTCTTTTCATAAATGCGCAAAATCGCGCCGTGCGCCACCACGCAGTACAGGCAACTGTTGGCTGCGCTGGTGGCGGTCACGATCATCTCGCGGTCGCCCTTAGTCAAGTTACTGGTGCGCCCAACCGACTCCGGCGACATCAAAGCATCGTGGTACGCAAAAAACGCGCGCCACTCGGCAGGGCGGCGGGCAAAGCCTAAAAATACGTTGGGGATGAAGCCCGCTTTTTCCTGCACCTCCAGAATTTTGGCGCGAATGTCGTCAGGCAAGTTCGCGAGTTCTGGGGCAGGGTAGCGTGATGTTGAGTTGGTCATGGCGAGATGATGTTGAGTTTTGGGAAGTAGGTTTGAAAGCGCATGGCGTCACGTGTGAGCAGCCGCATGTTGCCCACCAGTGCGTGCGCGCCAATGTAAAAGTCTGGCATCGGCGAGCGTTTGCTGCCCTTGGCTGTTCGGTAAATCTTGAAGGCTTGGCCTGCCATGTAGGCCGCGTCCCAAGGCAGAGCTTCGCGTTTGATGGGGAGTATTCGCAGAGCCGCGTCCAAGTCAGCCGCTTTCGCAAAGCGCGGGCTGATTTCAGCGACGATTAGCGGGTTAATCACCAGCGGCGCTTGTTGGCCCAGCAAGTCGAGCTTTTCTAGCGACCATTCAGCCCAGTCCGGGTCGTTGGCCAACACGTCAATCAATATGCAGCTGTCAACCAGTGTGGGCGCCAGCAGGTAGCGGGCGTCAGGCTCGCGCACCTCATGAATAGCTCGCTGGGTGTCTTTAACCACGAATGAACTTCATGAATTCGTCCGTGCCCATGCCTTTGAACTGCGCCGCATTGGCGCTGCCTCGCACCTGTTCAAATGCTTGACGAAAAGGTGATTTTGAGGGCAAGCCAGAAGCGCTTGCACGACGGATCACTACATCGCCGTTGGCGCGCACTTCAAACTCGACCTCGCTGTGCGGCTGCAGACCGGCCTTGTCCCGGATGGCCTGCGGAATAGTGACCTGGCCTTTGCTGGTAAGTCGCATGATTCTTACTCCTGAAAGTAAGAATCTTACTTTGAATGCTTGTGTGATGCAACTGCGCGAAAAGCCGCCACCAGCCGCGGCGTAAACCGGGGCTGGGTAGCGGTCACAAATTACCGCATTTCATCAGGTCTCAGGCAAGCTCGTAGCGATCAGCATTCATCACCTTGGCCCAGGCGGCTACAAAGTCATCAACAAACTTTTGCCCGGCATCGCTGCTGGCATACACCTCTGCGAGTGCCCGCAGCTGTGAGT
Organism: Polaromonas sp.; assembly: GCA_031417695.1. Classification (GTDB taxonomy): domain Bacteria; phylum Pseudomonadota; class Gammaproteobacteria; order Burkholderiales; family Burkholderiaceae_C; genus Polaromonas. The sequence goes on along the minus strand of JANOWB010000082.1, from coordinate 4,524 downwards.
TTGAACCAAACACCAGGTCAACCACCGTGCCGGTCCACTTCAACTCGTTTGATGCGCGATCTGCGCCGGTCAATACGGCTTTCTCGGCAGCTGAGCGGCTCCACTGCGTGTTCATGTCGAGCAGGTTGATAAAAAAATCATTGCTCAGTGTTTCAGGGCGATTGGTCAGTACACCGTGGCGTGTTTGTCCGAAGTTGGTGCCCAACACCCGCATGCCGCCCACCAGCGCGGTCATTTCCGGTGCAGACAACTTCATCAGCTGCGCTTTGTCGACCAGCATTTCAGGGGCCAGTTGGTCGTAACCGCGCTGTGCGTAATTGCGAAAGCCGTCAGCAAGGGGCTCAAGAACGGCAAACGATTCCACATCGGTTTGCGCCTGCGTAGCGTCCATGCGCCCCGGTGTAAATGGCACAGCAGCGGTGTGCCCGGCTTTGCTGGCAGCCGCCTCAATTGCTGCGCAGCCGCCGAGCACAATCAGGTCGGCCAGTGACACTTTTTTGCCGCTTGCCCCCATGTTGTTGAATTCGACCTGAATCGCAGTCAGTTTGGGCAACACTTTTGCCAGCTGGTCGGGTTGATTGACTTCCCAGTCTTTTTGCGGCGCCAGCGCAATACGCGCACCGTTGGCACCACCGCGCTTGTCGGTGCCGCGAAACGTTGCGGCTGATGCCCAGGCGGTGCTGACCAATTGCGAAATAGTCAAGCCACTGGCCATTATTTTTGCCTTCAGTGCCGTGATGTCTTGCGCATCGATCAGGGGGTGGTTGACCTTTGGCACAGGGTCTTGCCAAATCAGCTCTTCTTTCGGGACCAGCGGGCCAAGATAGCGCGCAATCGGGCCCATATCTCTGTGAGTTAACTTGAACCAAGCGCGCGCAAACGCGTCGGCAAACTCGGCTGGGTTGGCCATGTAGCGGCGTGAAATCTTCTCGTAGGCCGGGTCCATGCGCATCGCCATGTCTGCCGTGGTCATCATGGGTGCGTGGCGTCGGGTGGGGTCATGGGCATCGGGTACGTCGGCATCAGCGGCTGTGCCTTTTGGCCGCCACTGGTGCGCGCCGGCCGGGCTTTTGGTCAGCTCCCATTCATGGCCGTACAGATTTTCAAAGTAACCCATGTCCCACTTGATGGGGTTATTGGTCCATGCGCCTTCTATGCCACTAGTCACGGTGTGTACGCCGCTGCTGCCACCGGCAAAATTGCTGGTCCAGCCCAGGCCCTGCTCGGTAATGTCTGCACCCTCAGGTGCTGCGCCCATGTGGTGTTCAGGCACCGCGCCGTGAGACTTGCCGAAGGTATGCCCGCCAGCTGTCAGCGCTACGGTTTCTTCATCGTTCATGGCCATGCGGGCAAAGGTTTCACGAATGTCGCGCGCCGAGCCCAGTGCGTCGGGAACGCCATTCGGTCCTTGCGGGTTCACGTAAATCAAACCCATTTGCACGGCGCCAAGCGGCTGCTCAAGCTCTCGGTCGCCGCTGTAGCGTTTGTCCCCCAGCCAGGTGTCCTCGGGGCCCCAGTAAATGTCTTCGCCTGGCTCCCAAGTGTCCGCGCGCCCGCCAGCAAAACCAAATGTTTTAAATCCCATCGATTCCATGGCGACGTTGCCCGTCAGAATAATCAGATCTGCCCAAGACAATTTTTGCCCGTACTTTTGTTTGATGGGCCACAGCAGGCGGCGCGCCTTGTCCAGATTGCCGTTGTCTGGCCAGCTGTTCAGTGGCGCGAAACGCTGCGCTCCAAAGCCTGATCCGCCCCGGCCATCTGCAATGCGGTAGGTGCCCGCGCTGTGCCAGGCCATGCGCACAAAAAACGGGCCGTAGTGGCCGTAGTCAGCCGGCCACCACGGCTGCGAGTCTGTCATTAACGCGTGCAAGTCTTTGATGACGGCGTTGAGGTCGAGGGTTTTAAATTCTTCGGCGTAATTAAAGTCGCCGCCCATCGGGCTGCCTTTTGGTGAATGCTGGTGCAGCATGTTCACGTTCAATTGGTTGGGCCACCAGTCAGCGTTTGAGCGGCTGCCCGCTGCAGTGGGTTTGAGCGCGCCGCCCGAGAATGGGCATTTCGTTTCAGTCAACATGGCTATCTCCTTTTAAGCAGTGCCGTGGCAATGTGCCGGTCCACCGAAAGGAAATAGTAGAACCATCTAAACAAATTTGCCAATAGTCTTTGTCTATATTAGTGATTGCCTAAAAAGCCTTAGTTGTAGTGCTAGATACAAGCTTTTTAGGACTGTAGCCCAATAAATACGCGCGCAAGCAGCTCACCTAAAGATAGCAAAAAATCAACAGTAAACCAGCAATAAACCAGCAATAAACCCGCTGCAAACGAGTTAACGTTTATCTACAGTGCTGGCCACATCCACCGATAAGCCGACTTACTGCAAAGATGGGTCGAACGCTGCGATAAACGCAGCAGCGGCGGACGCGCTGCCTGCTTTGCGGCACCGCCTGGCACGTCGTAGATGATTGCTGACAGGTACGGCCGATTGACCACTGCGTTTGGTGAAAATCTTGCAGCCACAACCGTCGGCACAACCGCTGCATCAGCGGTTAAGTTCAGCCCCACCAACACCGGGTCGTGGTCTGACGCACGAAACGGCGTAGGTGCAAAGCGGTCGTCGGTGGTGAAGTTCAGGTTGTAGTCAAGCGCAGTAGGCTCGTCGGCATTGATGTGCCACACGCCAACGCCGCTGACTTGGCTGGCCAATGAGCTCGATGCATACGCATGGTCAAGTGCGCCGGTTTCGCCACCAAAAACGTAAGTAAAACGGTCGGCTGCGGGCATGCGTTTCAGCAAGCTCTCACTGCCATCCGATTCAATCACTTTGGTCGGATCTTCCAGCAGGTAACTGTTGAAGTCGCCCATCATCAGCACATCTGGTTCGCCCTGTGCTTTGAGCGTGGCCACAAAGTTTTTCAGCGCGTTGGCCTGCTGTGTGCGCCCGGTGTTAAAGCAGCCTTGACCGGTATCAATGTCGCCAGAAGTCGGGCAGCTGCCCTTGCTTTTAAAGTGATTGATGACAAACCAGAAGTTGCCGCCGTTCGCCCCATTCACACGGCTGGCAAAGCGCTGTGCCAGCGGCGGGCGGCCAGCTACTGCGGTGTAATTCGCCAGGTCTGCACCAGTCGGCAGCACAACGCCGCCTACGCGGTCAACCTTGGCGGGCTTGTACAAAATGTCGACCTTGATGGCGTCAGTGCCAACGGTTCCGCTGTTGACTGCGGCGTAAGTGCCCGCGCCGGCTTTGGCGTTGAGTGCTTTGACCAGCTCAAGCGTGGCCACGTCCGTGTTTTGAATTTCAGTTAGCCCCACCACGTCAGCATCAAGGCCAACAATCGCCTCCACAATTTTTGCCTGCTGGCGCTGAAATTCAATCAAGTTATCAGCGCCCCGGCAATTGCTGGCCCTGACCGGGTTAGACCCCAGCGTGCAGCCTTGGCCGGTTTGGCCCGCAGCATTGGTGCCATCCGTAAACGTGGTGAAGTAATTCAGCACATTAAAGCTGGCTACTTTTAGCGTACCACCCACTGCAGGTGCGGTAGTTTGGCGCGCATTGGCATTTACGAACAGCGGGGCTGCGGTGGGGTGAATGCGGTAAGCATTAAAGCCGTGACTCAGCACGCCAGTTACTTTTTGCGTGGTGTCGCCCATCCGTCGTATTCCGGCCGCACCTGCTGCGCTGAAGTAAGGCGTGGGGTTAGGGTTTTGCGCGCTGGAGCCATCGTCCAGAATAATTCGGCTCAGCAGATTTTGAGCATTGGTCACCACCACGTTGCCATTGTTGGGGTGAAATTGCCGCCCACCCAGGCCAAGGGCGAGCGAGCCAAATCGGCCCAGTTCGAACAGTTCGGTCACGGCAAGTGGCTGGTTTATTTCTACCAGCATGCCCTCGTAGCGTTCAAGCGCGCGTGCGTCAGCAACCGGCAGCGTGATGGCGGTGGGCGCCACTGTTACACCGCTGCCGCAAACCGTAAAGGTAACGCTGCCTGCTATTTGCGTAACGCTGTCGTTTGCGCTGCCAAATTCGGTGACTACACCGGTGACTTGTAGTAAGTCGCCAATTGCTACTTTGGCGGCGCCAGGTGCGAATACAAATATGCCTTTAGAGGCCAGCGGATCAGCGGTGGCCTCGGTTTGCTGCACAAAAAAACCATTCAGGCGGGTGGCACCGGTGTTTTGAAAATCACCCACTACTACCCCTCGAACCGTGACAGTAGCTGACACCAGCGGGCTGATGCTGCCGGAACCTTGCACGGCCACAATGGTCTGCAGCGGCGCGTTCGCGGGTATGGCGGTGCTGCAAGTGGGCAACACAACGGGAGGTGTCTCAATCACCGGCGGTGCGGGGGGCGACGCTGGGTTGGTCGCCGGGCCGTCACCGCCGCCACCGCAGGCTGCCAGCGCTAGCGACAAACCTGCAGCGGCTAACCACCGGGCAGTTTGAGAAAAAAAGCGTGCCCTAGCTGGAGTGTGTCGTTTCATCGATTGCCTTCGGTTGAGTTTCAAACCGATTGTTTGAAACAA
>JANOWB010000081.1:0-3773 GCA_031417695.1 Polaromonas sp. | reverse complement strand
AGCGCGCAAAAAAGCGTTTGCGCACTGGTGTGTTGACGCCGAGATGATGCGCGCCGCCAAACCCGATGCATTGTTCATGCATTGCCTGCCTGCCCATCGAGGTGAAGAAGTTGAGGCAGAAGTCATCGACGGCCCGCAGTCAGTGGTGTGGGACGAAGCCGAGAACAGGATGCATGTGCAGAAGGCGCTGATGGAGTACCTTTTGCTGGGGCGTTTGGACTAGGCTGGGCTAACAATCGAACGAGCGCGAGCCAACTGCGCATCACGCTCACGCATGCGTTCAATAGCTTCAACCTTCTGCTCCCATGTCATCGCACGTTCGTGTTGACGCCATGCGGCTTTAACTTTGGCGACATGCGCTTCAACGTCCATTGCATTCACAACGTACGTAATGTCTGGAACTGCTCTTGATTTAAACGTAGCGTTTGACATATATTGCCCAACGGTGCGTCAAAGCGAACGCATTGACCAATGCTGCCAGCCTGTCGCTGTTTACATGACCTGATTCAATCAACATGTGAATACGCATATAGTCTTTGGCACGCCCAGTTTGCAACGCAATCGCACACAGATAGTCGGCAGAAACCACTTTCACTATCAAATCTTCAAAGTGTTGATCAACTGCGTTTGCCACAGCCTCTTCAACAAGCGGCGTGTATGCAGGAAGAATCTGCACCGGCCACTTACCGATGACTACATACTCACTTTCAATTCGCCCGCCCAATTGTTGCAATCGCTCATACAAAGGCGTCAGCACTAAAAGCCCCGACGCCGAAGGCTTGAGAAACGCAAAAATATCCAGGTCTTCCGTTGCTACGGCTGGCGTATAAAAGCTCGCGGCAATAGCACCGCCAATAGCAAAATCAGCAAGAATGCCCTCCTCGCGGACTTGAAGCAATACTCTTAAACTTTCGCGCATTTCCCTATGTTATTTCATTACCGCGGCGCAACGCAGCACTGTGCCAAACTGAGCCCCGAGCCGGCTATTTTTGAAGGCTGTTGGAAATAACCGACACCACAGCATTTTCAGCGGTGCTACCTTCACCCTATGACGTTTTCACCCCTGAAGTCGCCGCTAAAAATTTGGGACATTTCACCGCCTGTTGACGAGCTGGCGGCTGTGTTCCCTGGCGACACGGCTTATTCGCAACGCCTGCATTTCGCGTTAACACCAGACTGCCCGGTCAACGTCAACAGCATCACCCTGTCGCCACACACAGGCGCGCACGCCGATGCACCTATGCACTACGCCAACGGCGGCGCAGCGGCTGGCGCGCTTGACCTGGCGCCGTACCTTGGGCCGTGCCGCGTGATTTATTGCATCGACTGCGGCCCCCTGGTGTTGCCCGAACACATTGCCCATGCGTTGACTGACTTGCCGCCGCGCGTTTTGCTGCGCACCGCACGCACTGCCAGCCAGTCTTGGGCATCATTTACGGCTGTGGCGCACGAAACAATGGCGCTACTAGCTACTAAAAACGTAGCGTTGGTGGGTATTGACACACCCAGCGTTGACCCTGCTGATAGCCAAGCGCTGCCGAGCCATCATCAACTGCTGGCCAACAACATGCGCAACCTTGAATGCCTGGTGCTAGACGATGTGCCCGAGGGCGACTATGAATTGATTGCCCTGCCGCTCAAACTGATGCGCGCTGATGCTTCCCCCGTGCGGGCAATTTTGCGTGAACTGACCACCCTCACCCCTGCCCTCTCCCGCACGCGGGAGAGGGAGTAAATTCAAACACCTATGACCACACAACAAGACTGCACCGCGCTTGACGCGCAAGATCCCTTAAGCAAACTGCGGCATCAATTTACGTTGCCTGAAGGCGTAATTTATCTGGACGGAAACTCACTCGGCGTGCTGCCCAATACCGCCGCCAGCCGCGTGGCCAAAGCCGTGACCGAAGAGTGGGGCCAGGGCCTGATCCGCTCCTGGAACACCGCAGGCTGGTTTGATATGCCGCAGCGCTTGGGCGACAAAATTGCGCAGTTGATTGGTGCGGGCGCAGGCGAAGTGGTGGCTACCGACAGCACATCAATCAACTTGTTCAAAGTGCTGTCAACCGCGCTCAGCATCGCAGCCATCGACGCGTCGCAGCGCAAAACGCTGGTCAGCGAACGAAGCAACTTTCCGACCGACTTGTACATTGCCGAAGCGCTTTGCAAAGAGCGCGGCTTAATGTTGGTGCTGGTGGAGGCCGACGAAATTGAAGCAGCTTTGACACGAGACGTCGCCGTGCTGATGCTCACCCACGTTAACTACCGCACCGGCGCAATGCACGACATGAAAGCGGTCACTGCCAAAGCCCACGCGGCGGGCGTGCTGTGCGTGTGGGACCTCGCGCACAGCGCGGGCGCAGTGCCGGTTGACTTAACGGCTGCGCGAGCTGACTTTGCAGTAGGTTGCGGCTACAAATACTTAAACGGCGGCCCCGGCGCTCCAGCATTCGTTTGGGTCAACCCCGAGCACGCCGCGCGTGACGTGTGGCAACCACTTTCAGGCTGGTGGGGCCACAGCGCACCATTTGCCTTCACACCCGACTACCAACCTGCAGCAGGCATCAACCGCTACTTATGCGGCACGCAACCCGTACTGAACATGACGGCACTCGACTGCGGGCTAGACACGGTTCTAGCAGCCGAAGCGTTAGGCGGCATGGCAGCGCTGCGCAAAAAATCACTGGCATTAACTGATCTATTCGTCAAGCTGGTGGAAGAACGCTGCGCAGGCTACGGCTTGGGCTTGGCCACGCCTCGCGAACACGCCCAGCGCGGTTCGCAGGTTTGCTTGACAAGGCAGGATGGCGCGTATGCCATCGTGCAAGCCTTGATCGCACGCGGCGTAATTGGCGACTTCAGGGCTGGCGACGGCGCTGCGCATCTAGACATTCTTCGCTTTGGTTTTACCCCGCTTTACACCAGCTTTGTAGACGTGTGGAACGCGGTTGAACACCTTCGCCAAGTAATGATTTCAGGCGAATGGCAGCAGCCCGAGTTCAATCAAAAAAGCTTGGTGACCTAAACAAAGCCATCCATCATGTCGACCAAACCATTTGCCCCAAGTAACACCAATGAAGGCGGCGGCTGTCCATTCGGCGGCGTGTCCACAAGTGGCGCAGACATCGTTCACAGCGAAGGCGCGCAGCTCGACTTCAGCCAGTCAATGACTTACGGCGACTACCTGCACCTAGATAAATTGTTAGGCGCACAAAAACCCCGCTCGCCAGACCACAACGAAATGCTGTTCATCATCCAGCACCAAACCAGCGAGCTGTGGATGAAGCTGATGCTGCACGAGCTGCGCGCGGCGATTGCCGACGTGGCCGCAGACGAGTTAAGCGACGCCTTTAAAAAGCTCGCCCGCGTCAGCAAAATCATGGAGCAACTCGTTCACGCCTGGGACGTGCTGGCCACCATGACGCCACCCGAATACAGCGCCATTCGTCCGTTTCTGGCCAACTCCAGCGGCTTTCAAAGCGCGCAGTACCGCTGCATTGAATTTGCACTGGGCAACAAAAACGCCGCCATGCTCAAACCCCACGCGCACCGGCCTGATTTGTTAGCCCAAGTGCAAGCAGCCTTCGTAGCACCATCGTTGTACGACGAAGCACTGCGCCTGCTGGCTAGGCGCGGCTTGCCAGTTCCCACCAGCCACACCCAACGCGACTGGACGCAAAGCTATGTTGAAAGCGACAAGGTACAAGAGGCTTGGCTCGTCGCTTACCGCAACCCCAAAGCACACTTTGATTTGTACCAACTGGGCGAAGAAC
>JANOWB010000080.1:0-10566 GCA_031417695.1 Polaromonas sp. | reverse complement strand
TACACGGTGGGTTTTGACGACACAGGCCGCATCACTGGCTTGAAAATGATGATGGCCGTGAACTGCGGCTTCAGCGCTGATTTGTCGGGCCCGGTGGCAGACAGGGCGGTGTTCCACGTCGACAACGCGTACTTTTTAGAGCATGTTGACATTGCTTCATACCGCCTTAAAACCAACACGCAAAGCCACACCGCTTTTCGGGGCTTTGGCGGGCCGCAAGGTGTGGTGGTGATTGAAAGCATCATGGGCGACATTGCCCGCAAGCTGGGGATGGACGCACTCGACGCGCGTAAGCGCAATTTGTACGGCGTGACTGAACGCAACGTGACGCACTACCAAATGACGGTAGAAGACAACATCTTGGAGCCGTTGCTAAGCAAGCTAGAAGCAACATCACACTACCGCCAGCGAAAAAACACGATTGCAAAATGGAACACGTTAAGCCCGGTGATTAAACGCGGCCTAGCTATCACGCCCGTTAAATTCGGCATTTCATTTACCGCCACGCTGTTTAACCAAGCTGGCGCGCTCGTGCATGTGTACCTGGACGGCAGCGTGCAGGTCAACCACGGCGGCACCGAAATGGGCCAGGGCCTGAACACCAAGGTCTGCCAGATCGTGGCCGATGAACTCGGCGTGTCGTTTGATGCCGTGTTGGCCACCGCCAGCGACACCAGCAAAATTCCCAACGCGTCGGCTACCGCTGCATCAGCGGGCACCGACTTGAATGCACGCGCCGCCCAATACGCCGCGCGCAATGTGCGGGACAACTTGGCGCAGTTTGTCAGCGGGTTAGACAATTGCGGCGCGGGCGCTGTGCGCTTTGCTGGGGGCCAGATTATTACGCCCAATAACGCCAGAGATTTCGTTGATGTGGTCAAACTGGCGTATGCCAACCGCATTCAGTTGTGGTCTGACGGCTTTTACCGCACCCCAAAAATCCACTACGACAAAGCCACTCTTACTGGCCGCCCGTTTTATTACTTTGCCTACGGCGCGGCGTGCACTGAAGTCGCAATTGACACGCTAACCGGCGAATCGCGGGTGCTTAAAGTTGACATCTTGCACGACGTAGGTACGTCAATTAACCCAGCGATTGACATCGGCCAAATCGAAGGCGGCTTTGTACAAGGCATGGGCTGGCTGACCACCGAGCAGCTGGTGTGGAACGACAAAGGCGTGCTGACCACCCACGCACCCAGCACCTACAAAATACCGGCCACGGGCGACATACCCGAGCACTTCAAAGTTAATTTTTGGCCTGAACCCAATCGTGAAGATAACGTGTTTGGCAGCAAAGCGGTAGGCGAGCCGCCTTTTATGTTGGCCATCAGTGTGTATGAGGCTTTGAGAGATGCGGTGGCTGCCGGGCGGAACGATGGGGCGCTTGTCGAACTGACCGCACCTGCTACGGCTGAGAACGTGTTGAATGCTTTGATGCGCCAGCCGAAAACGATGGCCTAAACGACGATTTCATTCAATTTCAGGGTATTTTTAAGCTTGTAGCCCAATAAATACGGGCGCGAGCAGCTATAAAATAAGGAGTGCTCGAAAGTCATTCACGTTGGTGTGAGTCGGCCCGGTGATCACCAGGTCACCCAACGCGGCAAAGTAGGTGTAGGCGTCGTTTCGATCCATGTGCTCGTCCAGCTTAATGCCTTTGGCGGCGGCGCGCTCCAGCGTGTCTGGCATCACAAAAGCGCCGGCATTGTCTTCAACACCATCAATGCCGTCTGTGTCAGCCGCCACCGCGTAAACACCGGCTTGGCCTTGCAGCGCCGATGCCAACCCCATGCAAAACTCGCCTGCACGTCCGCCCCGGCCGGGGCGGACTTCTGATTTCGCACCCCTGCCCTTTGGCATGCCTTCTGCCTGCTTCTTGATAGTCACGGTTGTCTCACCTCCGCTCAAAATCACGCAAGGCTTTTCAAATGCGCCCGTGCCCTTGGCGCAAGCACGAGCCAGCGCCGCATGCACTTTGCCCACTTCACGCGACTCGCCTTCAATCTCGTCGCTCAGTATGTAGGCGTTCAGCCCCGCCGCGCGTGCCGCAATCGCTGCGGCTTCAAGACTTTGCTGCGGAGTGGCAATCATGTGGACTTCGTGGCCGTTAAACACAGCATCGCCCGGCTTAGGCGTTTCAAGCGCGCCGCTTTGCAGTTGCGCCAGCACCGCGGCAGGCACATCAATGGCATAGCGCCTTAATATCGCCAACGCCCCTGCACAAGTCGTAGCGTCAGGCACGGTGGGCCCGCTGGCGATGATGGACACATCGTCGCCCGGCACATCGCTGATGGTCAGCGTGACCACGCGGGCAGGCGCGCAAGCGGCAGCCAGGCGGCCACCCTTGATGCGCGACAAGTGCTTGCGCACGCAATTCATTTCTGAAATGCTGGCGCCACTGTTAAGCAACGCCTTATTGATGCGCTGCTTATCAGGCAGTGTCAAGCCGTCGGCAGGCAGCGTAAGCAGCGCCGAGCCGCCGCCTGAAATCAGGCACAGCACCAAATCGTTGGCAGTCAGCCCCTGCACCATGGCCAACATGCGCTCGGCAGCCTGCAAACCCGCGGCATCAGGCACGGGGTGCGCGGCTTCAATGATTTCGATGCGCTGTGTGAGTCCAGCAGGCCGCGGCGGGATATGGTGGTAACGGGTCACCACCAACCCTTGCATTGGCGCGTCTTGCGGCCAAAACGCCTCAACCGCCTGCGCCATTGATCCACCCGCCTTGCCCGCACCAATCACGATAGTGCGGCCAACTTTTGGCGGCCTGGGCAAATAGGCGGCAGTGTTTTCAAGCGGTAGCGCACGTTTGACAGCTACGTTGAACAGGTGCCGCAAAAATTCTTGGGGTTGTTGGGCGGGAAGCAAGTCGGGTTGGCTCATCGGGGTCTCCTTATCCAGTTGTGCCGTGGCTGGGGGCATGCGGTATCCACGGCGCGCGGCGTTCACACGATGATGATGAAAACTATTTCTAACGCCGGGACTTACGTTGTATTGTTAGGCATGGGCGTGGCTCCAATTCGCACTGCCGCGCGTCCTCATTTAGATACGGCAATCGACTTGGCCACGATACGGTCGGACAAGACACGAGTGATCAATTCTGTGTCGCAGTATTCCTCATATCGGACGATTTTTCCGTGCTCGAAGTGAATCACGAAAACATAGTCGTTGTCGTATCGTTGACCGTCGCGAGTTAAATTTTTGCCTCTTGCTTGTACAACTATTACATCGACACCATCAATGATGCGGGTCGGCACGGTAGCTCGCTCAGCGAGAACCCGATTCAGCGGGCGGAACACCTCGTCGATGATGGTTTGCTTGCCTGCGAACTCACCGCTCCAGGAGCCTTCACCTATGGTGCGCCAAACAACATCGTCATGGCACGCCTCCCAAAAAGGCGCGCCATTGCCTTTGGTGAGTTCGTTAAAAATATCAGTGACGAGTTGAGCGTTTGCTGAGAGATTACTCATGAGTTTCCTGATTTTTGGTGGCGTTCGGGAGTCGTTTCAGGCTACCGATGAATTCAATACGATGTAGTGAAGATTTTAAAGACACTGCCGGCATGTTGCAAAATCAATCGCGTTCATTTTCTGAAATCCAGAACCCCAATGACCAAACCCGCCATCACCCTAAGACCTCCACAAGCCGGCGACATGGGCTGGGTGGTGCAGCAGCATGGGGAGATTTACTGGCGCGAATACGGCTGGGACGCTAGCTTTGAAGCGCTGGTGCTGAAAATCGTCAGCGGCATTGTTCAAAAATGGCAGCCCGAATTTGAAAAATGCTGGATAGCTGAGGTCAATGGCGTGCGGGTGGGTTCGGCATTTGTGGTGCACAAAACAAAAACCACAGCGCAATTGCGTTTGGTGATTTTGACGCCTGAAGCTCGTGGCCTGGGCTTGGGCGGCAAGCTGTGCGATGAATGCATTGCCTTTGCGCGCGCGACCGGCTACAAGAAGTTGGTGCTGTGGACCAATTCAGGCTTGCAGGCTGCGCGGGCTATTTATTTGAAACGGGGATTCAAGCTGACCAAGAGCGAGGCTTACCAAGGCTACGGCCACAACTTGGTGGGTGAAACTTGGGAACTCAAGCTCTAACCTAATCTGTTTTCGCACCCGCCTCAAACCAAGCCTTGATCTGCCCGCGCTCATCTTCGGTGATGCCTGTCGCATTGTTCATCGGCATGATTTTTAGCATCACCACCTGCTGGTAAACCGACTGGGCGTGTTGCTTGACAAGCGTTGGCGAATCGAGCCGCACGTTCTTCATTTGCACTTCTGCGCCGTGGCACTGATAACAGCGATTTTCGATGATTTTTGCCACTTTTTGATAGTCATTTTGGCCTGTAGCCGAATCAATACGCGCGCGAGCAGCTTCTGAATTAATAGCAACAGGTGCGACCGCGCTGGGCGTAGGTTTGAGCCAAACGATCACGCCCACAATCACTGCGCAGCCAGCCAGGGCATAGGCTATCGGGTGGCGGTTGCGGCCCAGCTTGTAGCCGTGGCGCAGCACAAAAAACTGCCGAATGGCTGCGCCTGCAAACATCATCAAAATCAAAATCAGCCAGTTTTGCGGATGGCTCCACGTAAAACTGTAGTGATTGCTCAGCATGGCAAACAGCACGGGCAGCGTGAAGTAGGTGTTGTGCACGCTGCGCTGCTTGCCGCGCACGCCGTGAATCGGGTCAACCGGCCGGCCCGCTTTGATGTCGGCCACCACGGTGCGCTGGCCGGGAATGATCCAGAAAAACACGTTGGCGCTCATGGCAGTGGCCATCATGGCGCCGACCAATAAAAAAGCTGCACGCCCGGCAAACAAATGGCAGGCAAGATACGAAGCTGCGCACACCAGAACGGCTACGCCTGCGCCAACAATCGCGTCACCGTTTTTGCCTTTGCCAAACAGGCGGCAAATCGCGTCGTACAGTAGCCAGAAGACGACGAAAAAAGACAGCGCCGCGCCAATTGCCGCAGCGGGCGACCAGTTCATGAGTGACTTGTCGATGAGGTAAGCGCTGGCGTTCCACAGGTATGACACGGTTAGCAATGCAAACCCGGTGATCCAGGTGCTGTAACTTTCCCAGTAAAACCAGTGCAGGTTGGTGGGCATGATCGGCGGCTTGCTGGCAAATTTAACCGGGTGATAAAACCCGCCGCCGTGCACCGCCCACAGCTCACCGCTAACGCCTTGTTTTTTTAAATCTTCATCAACTGGCGGGGTCAGGCTAGAGTCTAAAAAGACAAAATAAAACGATGAACCAATCCACGCAATGGCGGTAATGACATGCGCCCAGCGCAGCAGCAGATTGGCCCAGTCGAGAAGATAACTTTCCAAGGTAAGCACCCTTATCAGCACAGGCGTCGGTTTGCTGTGCAATCTGTTCACCACTGCGGGCGCTCTGAACAGTCATAAAAGGCCGCGAACTAAAGAAACGCTACAAAAACGCTTCCCGGCTCCGCTGCGACCCGAACTTTCATTCTACAGACGATCAATGGTTTGCAGCAACTGCGCGGCCACGCTGACCGCAATCACGGCGGGCTCTTTTCCGGCAATACCGGCCACGCCGATGGGGCAAGTCACGTGGGCCAGCTCAGCGGCAGTAAAGCCGCGCGCCAGCAGCCGATGCTGAAAGGTTGCCCATTTGGTTTTGCTGCCAATCAGGCCTACAAAAGGCAAATCGGCTTGCAACCTTTGCCGCACCAAACAGGCCGCCAGCACTTCCAGGTCTTCAGCGTGGCTAAAACTCATGATCAGCACGCACGACTGCGGCGCCACATCGCGCACGGCAAATTCAACCGGGTCTGAATGTTCACAAACTGCATTGCCAGCCAGATCGCTAGGAAACACGCCATCGCGGCTGTCAATCCACGTTAGCGCGAAAGGCAGGCTAGCCAGCACCCGCGCCAGTGCGTGGCCCACGTGGCCGCCCCCAAAAAGGGCAACTGGCTTCAGCGCGGGCGCTAACCTGGCGGCCAAGCTGGCAGCATCTATCGCTGTTACGCGCTCGTATTGCAAATGCATCACGCCGCCGCAGCATTGGCCCAACGCGGGGCCGAGTGCAAAACGCACTGGCGCTGGCGGTAATGCGCCAACTTTTTCACACATGTACTTGCGTGCCGCTGCTATTGCCGTGTGTTCCAAATGCCCACCGCCGACGGTGCCCACCAGCGTATTGCCGAAAACGGCCATCCATGTGCCCGCCCCGCGTGGAACCGAGCCTTCGCTGGCAACAACTTGCACCAGCACGGCCGGGTTATGGGCAAGCTGGTCTAAAAATGTGCCGAGCAAAGTGCCCGCAGAGTGTGAAAAGGTGGGTGGCATAGCCGCTACAGTACCAAAATTAAATTATCCAAGTTAACTAAAAGTGGTTAAATTCGGTGGGTATTAGCAACACCAATCAACTCAAGGCCACACAACAATGAGACAAGATACGCCCCTTAGTTCGTCACCCCGTACATCAGTTGGTGCATCACCGCGCTCAGCCGGGCAGCAAGATGCTGGTGCACCACGCCGATTTTGGCTGCTGGCCATGGCGGCCACTGCAACAGCCGCACTGATGGCTGCCTGCAAGTCAGCCCCCAAGTCCGAGCCGGCTGCGACTGCTGCCGAGCCAAGCTCGCCGGTTGTTGGCCCGATTCCCAGCAGCCAGGGCTCGGCCAAATCCTCTGTGGCCACTACCCCGCGTGCTTACCGGTCAGACGCAGCCACCCACTTGTATGGCCTGAACGCAGCGCGCATTTACAAAGGCAGAATGCCGCCACTGCTTTACGCGGTAGGGGTGCTAAACACCGAAATCGACAGCGTGGGTCGTGTCACGCGGCTTGACTGGATGCGCTCGCCAAACCACGCGCCCGAAGTAGTCGCCGAGATTGAACGCACCATTCGCAGCGCAGCGCCCTTCCCGGCACCATCGCGCATGGGCAGAGTGGTTTATACCGACACCTGGCTGTGGCACGTCAGCGGAAAATTTCAGCTCGACACGCTGACCGAAGGCCAGAACTAAAGCGCGCCGCGCACTTCGCCTCGTGCAGTCGTGCTTGAAAACCCCAGCTAGCTTCCGCGATAAGTCGAATAACTCCACGGGCTGACCAGCAGCGGCACGTGGTAGTGCGCGGCCGTGTCAGCCACGCCAAAGTCAACCGTTACCTGGTTTAAAAAATTCGGCTCTGGAAGCGTCACACCCTGCGCCTTAAAGTAGCCTGCCACGTCAAACACCAGGCGGTAGGTGCCCACTTTTAAAGACGCGGTGTCGTACAGCAAGCCGTCCGGGTTGCGGCCGTCGCTGTTCAAGGTGAATTGCTTGACCAGCGCGCTATCGGCACCGTTGGGCCCTTGCGTGGTGTAAAAAAACACCGCCATACCGCGAGCCGGTGTGCCGTGCATAGTGTCTAGTACGTGAGTGCTCAAGCCCATGATGCAAGGTTCCAAATAAGGTTCATAAGAAAATGGCAGGTCACGCATCAGTGGACTCGCCGATAATTTAGCAAATGATAGCTGCCAGTAGCTCAGCAAGATGACACTTTTCATTTTCAGCAAACGTCCAAGACCATGACCCTACCTTTAAACGCAGGCTACCCACGCGACTTGGCGGGCTATGGCCGCAACCCACCGCACGCCCAGTGGCCAGGCAAAGCACGCATTGCCGTGCAATTCGTACTGAACTATGAAGAAGGCGGCGAAAACTCAGTGCTGCACGGCGATGCCGGGTCTGAGCAATTCTTGTCAGAAATGTTTAACCCGCCCAGCTTTGCGGACCGGCACCTGAGCATGGAGAGCATTTACGAGTACGGCTCACGCGCAGGCGTGTGGCGCATTTTGCGCGAGTTTGAAAAACGCCAGTTGCCTTTGACTGTTTTCGGCGTGGGCATGGCGCTTGAGCGAGCGCCCGACGTCGCAGCGGCGTTCGTTGAGCTTGGCCACGACATTGCCTGCCACGGCTGGCGCTGGATCAACTACCAACAAATGGATGAGGCGACCGAGCGAGAGCATATGCGCCTCGGCATGGACGCGATTGAAAAACTGACCGGTGCTTGCCCGTTGGGCTGGTACACGGGCCGCGACAGCCCGAATACCCGACGCCTGGTGGCTGACGATGGCCGTACGTTGTACGACAGCGACTATTACGGCGATGACTTGCCGTTTTGGACGAAAG
Organism: Polaromonas sp.; assembly: GCA_031417695.1. Taxonomy (GTDB): domain Bacteria; phylum Pseudomonadota; class Gammaproteobacteria; order Burkholderiales; family Burkholderiaceae_C; genus Polaromonas. The sequence continues at coordinate 2,408 of JANOWB010000080.1, read as the reverse complement.
TAAAGCGCACTGATGGCGTGGAAGTTCCGCGGCTGGTTCTACCCTACACGCTGGATGCGAACGACATGCGGTTTTCATCAGCGCAGGGGTTTGCGCAAGCTGAAGACTTCTTCATCTTCCTGAAGGGCAGCTTTGATGCGCTGTATGCTGAAGGTGACCCGGCTGGGCTTGACCGCCCAAAAATGATGAGCATCGGTATGCATTGCCGCTTGCTGGGCAGGCCGGGCCGCATCGTGGCGCTGCAAAAGTTTTTAGACCACATTGCCAGGCGCGACCACGTATGGGTGTGCCGCCGTATTGACATTGCACGGCACTGGCAAAAGACGCATCCTTACCAAGCCAACACACCATGACCCTGACGCTCGATCAAATCAACACTGCGCCCCATGCTCAGGCACTGCAGCTGCTGAGCGGCTTGTACGAACATTCGCCGTGGATAGCTGACAAGGCATTGGCGGCCAGGCCATTTCAATCGCTAGCGCATTTAAAGCACGTGATGGCGACTGTGCTGCAAGGCGCTGGCAAGCAGGCGCAACTGGACTTAATTCGCGCCCACCCCGAGTTGGCGGGCAAGGCCATGGTCAGCCAAAGCTTGACTCTAGAGTCCACGAACGAACAAAACAAAGCGGGGCTGACGCAATGCACGGCTGAAGAGTTCGCCAACATCCAGCAACTCAACCTTGACTACAACGCCAAGTTTGGCTTCCCCTTTATTTTGGCGGTGCGCGGCACGCGCGGCAATGGGTTGAGCAAGCAGCAAATCATCAGCACCTTTGAACGTCGCCTGAACAACCACCCAGAGTTTGAGCTAGCCGAGTGCCTGCGCAACATCAACCGGGTGGTCGAATTGCGTTTGAACGACAAGTTTGGCGCGCCGCCCGCGTTAGGCAACGAGCTGTGGGACTGGCATGAAGCGCTTGCGCAATACAGCGACCCCGGTTACAAAGAAAACGGCCAGCTCACTGTGACCTACCTGACCGACGCACACCGCGCTTGCGCCGCTTTCATCACCAGCAAAATGAATGCGTGTGGGTTCGATGACGTCAGCATTGATGCAGTGGGCAACGTAGTCGGTATCTACAGAGCCGCAACGCAAAACGCGAAAACACTGCTGACCGGCAGCCATTACGACACAGTTCGCAACGCAGGCAAGTACGACGGACGCCTGGGTATTTTGACGCCGATGATGTGCGTCAGGCAGCTACACGCCCAAGGCAAACGCTTGCCCTTCAACATCGAAGTGGTCGGCTTTGCTGAAGAAGAAGGCCAGCGCTACAAGGCAACTTTTTTAGGTTCAGGCTCTCTACTGGGCGACTTCAAACCCGAATGGCTAGACCAAAAAGATACGGACGGCATCACCATGCGGGATGCGATGGCGCACGCAGGTTTGAACATTGCTGACATCCCACTCATCAAGCGTGACGCATCGCAATATTTGGGCTTTGTTGAAGTGCATGTAGAGCAAGGCCCGGTGCTGAATGCACTGAATATTCCGCTCGGCATTGTCACCAGCATTAACGGCAGCGTGCGCTATTTGTGCGAGATCACCGGCATGGCCAGCCATGCGGGCACCACGCCAATGGCCACGCGGCGCGATGCTGCTGCCGCTGCTGCGGAATTGATTTTGTACGTTGAAAAACGCGCCGCACAAGATGCGGATTCGGTCGGCACAGTCGGCATGTTGAATGTGACCAATGGCTCGATCAATGTCGTGCCCGGGCGCTGCACACTGTCGCTGGACATGCGTGCCCCGCTGGATGCGCAGCGCGACGCGCTGGCCGCCGATGTACTGGCCGAACTGGAAGCGATTTGCCAGCGGCGCGGCGTGCACTACACGTTGGAATTATCCGAACGCGCCGCCGCCGCACCCAGCGATGCCGCCTGGCAAAGCAAATGGGAAACCGCAGTCAAAGCGCTCGGTGTGCCGCTACACACCATGCCCAGCGGCGCAGGCCACGACGCGATGAAGCTCCATGAAGTGATGCCGCAGGCCATGCTGTTCGTGCGCGGCGAAAACGCCGGCATCAGCCACAACCCGCTCGAGAGCACGACCAGCAGCGACATTGAATTGGCGGTGCAGGCATTCGGACATTTGCTCGATGAGCTGGCGTCGCAGCCGTGAATTTCAGGAATTGAACACCCATGTCAACGCATCACTACGAACAACTCGACCGCTGGATCGCCACCCACTTCGACGAAGAGCTCGCCTTTTTGCAGGCGCTGGTGCGCGTGCCGACCGATACGCCGCCCGGCGACAACGCGCCGCATGCCGAGCGCACGGCTCAGTTGCTGAAGGACTTCGGCTTCGACGCCGAAAAGCATCCCGTGCCCGAGGCCGACGTCAAGCGCCACGGGCTGCAATCCATCACCAACCTGATCGTGCGGCGCCGCTACGCTGCGGAGGGCAA
>JANOWB010000079.1:0-13236 GCA_031417695.1 Polaromonas sp. | reverse complement strand
GTATGTGCCCTGCGACGTGTGCAAAGGCATGCGCTACAACCGCGAAACGCTGGAGGTGCAGTACAAGGGCAAAAACATCGCGCAAATTTTGGACTTGACGGTAGAAGCCGCCGCCGATTTCTTCAAAGCCGTGCCCACCATCGCCCGCAAGCTGCACACGCTGCTCGACGTGGGGCTGAGCTACATCAAGCTAGGCCAGGCGGCCACTACGCTTTCAGGCGGTGAGGCGCAGCGCGTTAAGTTAGCGCTTGAACTGAGTAAAAAAGACACCGGCCGCACGCTGTACATACTGGACGAGCCGACTACCGGCCTGCACTTTGCTGACATTGACTTGCTGCTCAAAGTGTTGCACCAGCTGCGCGATGCCGGCAATACGATTGTGGTGATTGAGCACAACCTGGACGTGATTAAAACTGCTGACTGGGTGATCGACATGGGGCCAGAAGGCGGCGCGGGCGGTGGCACGGTGGTGGGTGTGGGTACACCCGAAGATATTGCTGGCAATACCGGCAGCCACACAGGACTGTATCTGGCGCGATTGTTGTGAGCGTCAGCAAGTTTTCAGGGCGCGATTTTGCTGCAGTCGGCGTGGTGGTGGTTTTGTGGGGTCTTAACTTTGTGGTCATGAAGTGGGCATTGCGCGACTTCACGCCGTTTCAGTTGGGCGCCGCACGGTATGTGTTTGCGGTGCTGCCGTTGATACTATTTATCAGGCCTCCTCCCGTTGGGCGTCGCTGGCTGGTGATGTATGGGCTTTTTCAAGGTGTGGGTCAGTTCGGCATTTTGTTTTTCGCCCTTAAAGTGGGCATGACCGCCGCGCTGGCGTCTGTGTTGCTGCAGACGCAAATATTTTTCACGGCATTGTTCAGCTTTGTGTTGCTGGGTGAGCGCCTGAATCGGCAGCAGCAAATCGGCCTGCTGCTGGCGGCGTTCGGCCTGGGTTGCTTTGTAATGAACTACCTCACCCCTGCAGGCGCAAGCAATGCCAGCACCACGCTGGCTGGGCTGTTGCTCACGTTATGCGCGGCTGCCATGTGGGCAGCGTCGAATATTGTGGCCAGGCGCGCGCAGCAAACGTTAAGCGACTATTCGCCCATGGCCTTTGTGGTGTGGAGCAGCTCTGTAGCAATACTGCCGTTTGTTGCACTGTCACTGGCGTTTGATGCGCCGCAAGTTCGCTGGCAGTGGCTGGATGCACGGTTTGGCAGCTGGCTGGCAGTGGCGCATCTGGGCTGGGCAGCCACCGTCGTCGGCTACACCTTGTGGACAGGCTTACTCAAGCGCTACCCGGCCAACCGCGTGGCGCCCTTTAGCCTCGGGGTGCCGGTTGTCGGGCTGGCCACCGGCATGATGGTGCTCAATGAGACCATTGCGCCCTGGCAATGGGGCGGCATTGCGTTGCTGGCAGCGGCGCTGGCCTGCGTGATGTTTGGCGGGTTGCTGCGCCGGCCGGCCAACGACAAACAGGCGCTGTAGTTCCGGCCGGCCCGGGTTATTGGGCTATCTGATCGTGTTGGCCTGAGCACTTGCGGCGGCGATTTGTCTGTGGCACATTAAGCTTATGCGACTTTCTGATCTTCGATTTCTCATGGCCTGGCTGCTGCCGGCCTTGTCGATTTACAGCGTGACCTTTCTGCCCACGCAGGCTGCGTTGTGGACGCTCGCCATTTGGTGGGGCATTGCTCTGGTAGACGTGCTGATGCCGGGCGGTAAGCGCTCGCCGGCCGCGGTTGACTCGAACACGCGCATGACGTATTTCAGCGCCGTACTGCGGCTGTATGTGTTGCTGCAGCTGGCACTGATTGGCGCAGGCGCTTATGCCGCCATGCAGGCCGATTGGGTAACTGTGCTGGGCATGGCGTTCAGCGTGGGGTTTATCACTGGCTCGCAGGGCATTACCTTTGCGCATGAGTTGGGCCACAGCAAATCAAAAATCGACCGCTTGTGCGGCTGGGTGTTAATGACCAGCGTGTGCTACGGCCACTTTATGGTGGAGCATTACCGCGGCCACCACCCGCGTGCCGCCACGCACAGCGATGCTGCAACGTCGCGCTTTGGGGAGAGTTTGTATCGCTTTTTACCGCGTACCTTGTGGGGCAGTTTAAAAAGCGGCTGGCAGCTGGAAGGCCAACGCATCAGGCAAATGAAAAGCAGCTGGCTGCGCAGCCCTTTGGCGTGGAGTACAGCTGCATCTATAGCAACAATAGGTGCTGCAGCTCTTTTGTTACCGGCGCAAGCAGCTCCTAAAGTAATAGCGTTTTTTGTACTTCAATCAGTTGTCGGGTTTTTGCTGCTGGAAATCGTTAACTACATTGAGCACTACGGCTTGCAGCGCACCACTGCCAACGGCAAGCGCGAAGCCTTTGGAATGATGCACGCCTGGAACGCCGACCACGTGGCCACCAACTCGATGCTGGCCAACCTGCAGCGCCACTCAGACCACCACATGCACGCGTGGAAACCGTACGCTACTTTGGAGCCACTGCCTGGGCCGCAATTGCCCACCGGCTATGCGGGTTGCCTTTTGTTGGCGATGATTCCGCCAGTGTGGTTTGCCGTGATGCACGCACGGCTTGCAAAGTTGTCCGTAACGTCCAAAAACGACATAAACACGGCTGCAGCCCAATAAGTACGGGCGTGAGCAGCTACAGATACAGTAGCAGGTTTGAGCTCAACGCTCAAGCTGAAGCGCGACGCTGACCGAAGCCTGAGAGCTTTACTGCTACAAAAACCCCAGATCAATCGGATAATCTGGCCGACCCCCAGCTACGCCAAAGCTGTTGATATTGGGCAGCACATCCTTCATTTCAGCCTCAGATACCCCAAACCATTTCGCTAATGTGGCGGCGTACTGGTCAACCGATGTACTCGGCAACAAGCGTCCTTGGTCTACATGCCATTGATCGTCTGGCGCGTCGGTGTTGCCCACGCTTACGGGCGGTGCAGTGCCGTAAAACGCCTTGCCTTTTACAGCGCCGCCCACTACCCAATGGTGGCTGCCCCAGCCGTGGTCTGAACCGTCGCCGTTGCTGGTAAGCGTGCGGCCAAAGTCTGATGCTGTGAACGCGGTGACGTCGTTGGCTACGCCTAATTTTTCCGTGGTTTGATGGAAAGCAGTCATCGCGTCACTGACCCGCTTCATGTTGGTGACGTGGTTGGTCATGAGGTTGTCATGCAGGTCAAAACCGCCGAGCGACACAAAAAATACCTGCCGTTTGGCACCCAAGCTGCCGCGCGCGGCAATTAAGCGAGCCACCATCTTCATCTGCGACGCCAAAGAGTTATTCGTTATGCCGGCAAAGGGTGCAAAACGGGCGTCCGCGTCCACTGACGCGCTGGTGCCAATGGCCGAAGTAATGCTGCCTTCCGCGCCTACCGCCCGCCGGGTGATGTTGTTGTATTCGGCCTCCAGCACATGCGTGCGGTTTTGCTGAATCAACTGGCTCATTGCGCCCTGCACCGCAGACGAGCCGTACACGCCGTTGGCCAGGCTATTGATTTTGACCGCGCCGTTGGAGCTGACCTGGTAGGCCAAGGCAGAGTCGCCCGCCAAGAACACGGCGTTACCCGTGACTGAAATACAGGTAAACAACGAGTTGGAGTTGGAGTTGGACTTAGGGTCTATGACCAGGTCGCCCAGGTTCCCACCAAAGCCAATAGTGGAGCCTTCAGGTGACGACGACTGCCACACACTTTGCTGGTCATTGTGCGAAAAGAGTTTGGGCGGCAGGGGGTAGGTGGTGCGGTCTCTGCCTTTGTATTGGGCTTTGGTGACGGGGACCACCAGCGGGCCGACGTTGAGCTGTACAGCAAGCTTGCCGCTGTTAAACAGCCCCTTCAGGCCCGTCATGGCCGGGTGAAAGGCGAACTGGCGACCGGCCGGCAAGCCTGCAGTCGAGTCGAGCAGCGTGGCCGCCAAATCAGCTTTACCCAGCGCTATGCCGCCAGCAGTTTGCCCACCTCCGCCGCCGCGAATGGTGCTGTATTTGTTGTAGTTGGCGTCGTCGTACGGAATCAACGTGTTGCCGTAGTCATTACCGCCGTACATGAACACACAGACGAGCGCCTTGTAGGTTCCGTCAGGTGCGTTGAACGCGGCCGCCTCGCCCATTGACGCCAGGTTAAGTGCGGTGGGCAACGCCACGCCCGTAAAAGCAAGCTGTGCAGAGCGACGCAAAAAAGCGCGGCGGGAATGACTTTGGGGATCAATCAAATACATGGTGAATGTCTTTTTTTGGTTAGCTGGGCGGTCAGAAATTGAACAACGTTGCGGCGCCGGGTTATTTTTGAATCAAATATTCACTGCAACCCATCATCAACAGCACGGCAGCGCCAATGCGATTCAGCTTTTCGTCGGCGCTGCTATTGGCCGTGACCGGCCGGGCATTGAGTGCATCGACCATGATTTTTTCAGTAGCAGCAGAAAGTTGGCCCGCACACAGCAGCAACTTCAAGCGTTTGACCAGCGCCGCCGCGTCGGCTGCCAGCGGCAGCTCGGCAGCGTAAGTGGCTTTCACATCAGGCAGATAATTTTTGAACGTGCCTGCCGCCACGTCGGGGTTGGGCACGTAAATGCCGCCGCGAATCACGTTTTGCATGTAGTTCAAATAACCGCCCACGGTGGTCTCATTGACCAACTGAAATTCCGGTGCTGGCGCTTTTGCCGTGGCCAATGCGGTGTTGGGCGGCACAAATCCGGGCCTGAAGAAATTGAAAACGGAAGGCGCAAACAGCGGGCTTTGCCCCAGCGAGTCGTCGGTGCCCCGGGTAGCGCTGACCTTCCACGAATTAAAACCAGAAGCCAAGCCAAACGTGCGGCCCCACTGAATAAACCGCACCATCGGCTCGCGCAGTTTGCCGAAGGTGGGGCTGGCCAGCGACGCCGCGCCGCGTGCTTCGTCGTCTAACAAAATTGCCACCCACACAGCTTTTAAGTCGCCACGAACGCCTGCGCCGTTGTTGTTGAAGGCGCGCGCCACACGCTCAACGTAGTCAGGGCTGGGGTTACTGGTGACCAGGCGCTGAATCATTTGCCTGGCAAAAAATGGCCCGGTGTTCTCGCTGTTGGCCAGCGTGTCGAGCGCTATCTTCAGCGCCTGTGCGCCCGGCGTGTTGGCTGGAACCGTGGCGCCCAGGAAAACAGCTTCGAGGGTAGAGTGCTGGCTCGCATTGACGACCATGCGCTTGCGCACTGACTGGCGGCCATCGATGGTGTAGCTTTCTGTGCCGCCACCTTCTTTGTAAACCGGCAGCTTTTCGCCGTCAGAATTGTCGAACTGGTAACCAGTGAAAACGCGGGCCAAGTTGGTCACGTCGGCTTGCGTGTACGAGTCAACTTTTTTGCCCCCGACAGTTTTTTCGGTGCCGTTCAGGTTCAATTGCGCAGTGCCAATTGAAAACAGCTGCATGACTTCACGGGCGTAATTTTCATCGGGCACACGGCCACTTTTGGTATCTTCTTTTTGGTTGCCCTGCGTGTTTAAAAAGTACCCCATGGCGGTGCTTAGAGTGACTTCTTCCAGCAACTGCCGGTAAGTGCCAAACGCATTACCCACCAAAATGTCCCAGTACTGCGCGTACGAATGGCTGCGCCAGGTAAATTCGGCCGACTGCATGGACGACACAAAAAACTCAGACAACGCCAGCGCCATGCGTTTGCGCATGCCGTCTGGCGAAGTAAACAGTTGCTTCCACAGCATGTATTCAGCTGGGTAGGTCTGGAAAAAGTAGCGGTTCGTGTCTGATACACCATAGCCCCGGCTTTCCAGCCAGTCCCAGCCGCTTTGGCTGGCGGGCCGCGCAAACTGCTGCTGCAGGTAGCCGGCAAAGTTACCCGCTTTTAGGTTGCTGATGTCTTGGTCAGACGCACTGAGCTGGCTTTGCAGCAAAAAGCGCGCGGCTTGCTCATCAGTGTCGGCTTTGGCGAAGTTGTTAAAACCTGCCGCTGGCGGCACCTTGACCGTGGGCGCTGGGCCAATGTTGGTGTTGATGTCTTCCGTGGCCGCGGACGGCGCAGTGGCCGCCCCGCCACCCACTGGGCCGGTGCCAGCACCACCCCCGCCGCCGCCGCCGCAGGCTGCCAGCAGGGCGGCAGACAAGGCCGCGACTGAGCTGAGCTTCAGGCTTGATGCGTCGGCCGACGATGGGTTACTTGGGTCGCCGCCTGGGCTACGCTCGGCTTCGATGGGTAAAGAAGTAAGGGGTGCAGCAGTACTTTGATCGCAAACCGAAGCTTGCTTTTCTAAAATGTCCATCATGAGCGTTAACCAAAAGTCATCAAGACCCGTAGGTTAAAGGCTCGCCATTGTGTAGTCACGGCCTTGGTGGGGCGTTGCGCCCGCGAAAGTGTTACGCGATGTTTTTTGCGTTTTGCAGGGTGGCACGCGTTTTCAATGCCTCAGCCCGGGCTGCAGCAGCAAAGTCTTCGGCCGCCGACGCATACAAAATGGCCCGCGACGAATTGACAATAATCGGCGCGCCCGGCCGGCAGCCGGCCCGCACCGTTGCCACTGCGTCACCGCCTTGCGCGCCCACGCCCGGGATCAGCAGCGGCAGCGTAGGCGCCACAAGTCGCACGCGTTCAATTTCGAGCGGGTAAGTTGCCCCCACTACCAAGCCAAGCTGGCCATTCAAGTTCCACGGGCCTTGCGCCAGCGCAGCTACATGTTCATACAACAAGGGCTCACCTGTAACCGAGCTGAGTCGCTGAATTTGCAGGTCGTCGCCGCCGGGGTTTGACGTGCGGCACAGCAAAAAAGCGCCTTTGCGGTGGTACTTTAAATACGGTGCAACCGAGTCAAAACCCATAAAAGGCGACAGCGTGACGGCATCGGCGCCATAGCGTTCAAACGCCTCAATCGCGTATTGCTCGGCAGTGCTGCCAATGTCGCCGCGCTTGGCGTCCAGAATAATCGGCACATGTGGCGCAGCGCGGCGCATGTGGGCCATGAGCTGCTCAAGCTGCTGCTCAGCGCGGTGTGCGGCAAAGTAGGCAATTTGCGGCTTGAAAGCAATCACCAGGTCAGCCGTTGCGTCGACCACGGCGGCGCAAAAATCGTAAATTTTGCTGACGTCGCCTTTTAGTTTTCCCGGAAAGCGCCCGGGCTCTGGGTCCAGGCCAACGCACAGCAAGGACTGGTTTTGTTGCTCGGCGGCGCTGAGCATTTGCAAGAAGGTCGGTGAAGTTTCTGAATCGCTGTGGTCAATGCTCATACCGCATTGTAAGAAGCTGCACAATCACAGCCTGACCACATCGCGTCAGTTTGACCGCGCCAGTTTCACCGCCGACCATTTACCGCCCGCCCTGCTCCGCTCCCCATGCACCTTAGCCGCAAGCAACTTATTTTGATCGTGCTCGTCACCCTGACCTGGGGCGTGAACTGGCCGGTGATGAAATTGGGCGTAACGGGCTACCCGCCGCTTACCTTTCGCGCGATATGCCTATGGCTGGGCGTGCCGGTGCTGGGCTTGGCGCTAGCCGCCATGAAAGTACCTTTTTTTGTTGCGCGGCGCGATTGGCGCGAGTTGTTCTGGCTGGCCGTGACCAACATGTTTGTGTGGCACGCGCTGATCATTGTGGCGGTGAGTTTGCTGAGCAGCGGGCGAGCCGCTATTTTGGGTTACACCATGCCGGTTTTTTCGGCGGTGTTGGGGGCCTTTTTCTTTCGCACTCGCCTCAAGCCACTTCAATGGCTGGGCGTGTTGGCCGCAGCAGTTGGGGTGTCGCTGCTCTTGTTTAATGAACTGACCAACTTGGCTGGCAAGCCGCTGGGCGTGGCACTGGCGCTGACAGCGGCAGCGGTATGGGCAGTCGGCACGCAGCGGCTGCGCATGACGACACTGCCGGCCAGCACGCTGACTATTTCGTTTTGGATGACGCTGCTGGCTGCCGTGGTGCTGACGGTTTTGTCGGCGATTTTTGAGCGCGACCAATGGCGCATGCCGCCTGCGCAAACTTGGGGCGCGATTGTTTACAACGGCGTGATGATTTTTGGTTTTACCCATGCGGCGTGGTTCACGCTGGCGCGCAGTTTGCCGCCGATTGCGTCCACCCTCAGCACGATGATGGTGCCCATCGTGGGTGTGTTTACGGGCGCGCTGTGCTTAGGCGAAGTGCTGCACTGGCAAGACTGGGCGGCTGTGGTGCTGATGGCGGTGGCAATTGTGACGGTGCTGGCCTCAAGCAGCCCGCGCCCGCCAAAAACGTCAAGCTGAAATCAAGCCGCGTTCAAGCTCAGCGCCAGGCACAAGTCGTCCCAAGCCTTGGCTTTGTCGAGCGGGTTGCGCAGCAAATACGCGGGGTCTAGCGTCACGATGGTTGGGGTGGCAACTTGCCCACTTTGTAGTGAATGCAGAGCATGCACCTGGCCGCGCAGCTTGGACAGCGGCTCGGCCGACTGCAGTACCGCCTGCGCTGCCAGCCGCCCCATGACCAGCAGCACGTCAGACTGCACAGTGGCCAGCACAGCCAGTAGTGCATCAGGCAATGCCTGGCTCGTCCCACTGCCCCTGACCAGAGGCGCCAACTGCACTGTGCCGAGTGTGTGCATGCCGGTGGCGCGCAGCATGTTGTCCAATAGCTTGCCTGCATCACCTTCAAAAGCGTTGAACGGTACTTGCAACGCGCTGGCGGGGGCTTCTAGCAGCACCAGCCAGCGGGGCGCGGTGCTGGCCTCTGGCGCGGGATACAACGATTGCAGCGCGCCGATTTGCCAAGCGGATTCTGTACGGATGTTGTCCGGCGGAGTAGTGAGCGCTGGCGGAGCCAGATCAGCCGCTGGAGGCCGTTTTCCAGTCTCTAAAGTGCCTGAATCGTTCTGAATACGGGCGCGAGAAGCGCCTGTATTAATAGCAATTGCAGGCGACGGCGCAGCACCAATTGGCGCAGCAACGGTTGCATCGGTTTTGCCGTGCCCTGCAGGCTGCCACACCCGCACGCCCATTTCGCGCAGCATGGCCAGCTGCCGGTTGCCTAATGCAAGGCTCATAGCGCACTGCTCACAATTTAAAACTCATCACAATCGCGTCTTCACGCGCGGTCCCACCCAACAAGCCTTTGCCGCCTTCGGGGTAATAGCCGCTGCGCAGGCCGACTGCACGAAAGCCATAACGCTCGTAAATTAATTTTGCCCGCGCGTTGCTGGCGCGCACTTCCAGCCACAGCCACTGCGCGCCTTCGCCGCGTGACCACATGGCCAGCGCGTCGAGCATCACTCGGGCCCAGCCGCAGTGCTGGTGCGCAGGTGCCACGGTAATGTTGAGCAAATGCGTTTCGTCTACGCCCTTCATGGCCACAAAGTAGCCCAGCAACACCGGGTGCGGCGCACCGCCGGTCAGCAATTGCGCCTGATAGCCGGCGGCGATTGAATCACTGAAGTTACCGAGCGTCCACGGATAGCTGTATGCGCTGCGCTCCACCGCGACCACGGGCGGCAGCCACGCGGCGGTCATGGGCTCAAACTGGGCTTCTTGCGATTCAACAGGTTTAAAAACGGCGCTCATGGTGCTTTCAATTTGCCGGTACTGCGCTGGCTCGGGCAAGCGCTTGCTTTGCACGGCTGACTGCTGCTCTTTCATCGGTAGTCAACGCTACTTTATCGCGAACATACAGCGGCAGTGCCAGCTCGGCCCGCACGCAGTGCCCGCTGGCAGCCAACGCGGGCGCCAAACGCAGCAAAGCCGTGGCGGTTGGCAGGCAGGTCAGCGTCGTCAAGTTCAATGGCAGCTTGTCTGCGTACACCGTAAAAACATTACCAGCGAACAACTGCGCCGCCGCATCGACTGGCAAGTCTTCAGGCCGAATCAGCTCGCAAGGCCCAACCGCATTCAGCACGCCGCTACTTACGGTGTAGCGCTGTACATACATTTCGTCCATACGGGCGTCTAGCAAAGCCGTGATGCGCTGCACGCCGGGGTCAGATTGAAAGCGCGCCTCTTCAGCCACAACCAGCAGCGTGTCGATTGGCAGCACGGCAATGCCAGCCCCTTGATTCGCCCCAAAAGCCAAACCTTGCGCCACGGCACACGCCGTGCGCAGCCCTGAAAACGACCCCGGCCCGCGGCCAAAAGCAATCGCCTGCAAGTCGTCGAGCGCCAGATTAGCTTCAGCCAGCAAAGCCAAAATGGCGGGAATCAACGTGGTCGACGCCTTGGCGCCGCCCGGCCCGGTGTGCTGCCAAACGCGCCCCCCCGCGCAGCTTTTGTCAGTCAGCGCAATCGACATCACGTCGGTTGAGGTGTCAAACGCAAGAAAATGGCCGTTTTTGAGCATTAAATAAGGGTTTTAGGCAATAAATACGGGCGCGAGCAGCTATTAATAACGTAGCATATTTTTCAACCCCGAACCTTATTATCCCGCCTGCAGCGCGCGCTGCCAATGCCCCACCCGATAATCTGCGCATGCGCCCATCACCTTACGCCGCCCAAGTCACTAAACCGCTGCTGGCGGCCTGTCTTGCTACGTTCAGCCTGCTCGCCAGCGCCCAAACGCTGCCGCCAGAAGTCAGCGCCGCACTGGCCCGCGCCAAGGTGCCGCCCGAGGCGTTGGCCGCCGTGGTGATTGATGCCGCTCCGGCTTTGAACGGAAAAAACGCGGCTTTGCTCAGCCACCGCGCCACCGCGTCGGTCAACCCCGCATCGGTCATGAAGCTGGTGACCACTTACGCGGCGCTTGATTTACTGGGCCCTGCCTACACCTGGAACACAGCCGTGTACACCGACGGCACCATAGCTAACGGCACGCTTAATGGCAACCTGATTATTCAGGGCAAGGGCGACCCCAAGCTGGTGTTGGAGCGGCTGTGGTTGCTGCTGCGGCGCGTGCAGGGCCTGGGCATTAAAACCATCAGCGGGGATATTTTGCTGGACCGCAGCGCGTTTGCCACGCAGCCGCCTAACCCGGCAGACTTTGACGGCGAGCCGCTGCGGCCCTACAACGCCGCGCCCGATGCGCTGCTGATCAACTTCAAATCGGTCGTCATGACGTTTGTGCCCAACCCCGGCGCGGGTGTTGCCAGCGTGAGCTTTGAGCCGCCGCTGGCCAATGTACAAATGCAAGCCAGTGTGCCGCTGGCTGCGGGTAAAAACGGCGCTGCTTTGGCTGATTGTGGTGACTACCGGGGCGCGCTGGCGGCTGATTTCAGCGACCCGTTTCGCATCAGTTTTAAAGGCACCTACTCCCCGGCTTGCGGTGAAAAGGTATGGCCTGTTGCGTATGCCGACCCAGCCAGCTACGCCGAACGTGCAGTGCAAGGCATGTGGCAAGAAATTGGCGGCAAGCTGGGTGGCCGGGTGCGTGAAGGGCGCGCCCCAACTGGCGTTCGCCCGGTGTTTGAAGTTACGTCGCCCACGCTGGCCGACACGATTGAAGGCATCAATAAATACAGCAACAACGTGATGGCGCAGCAGCTTTTTTTAACGCTGAGTTTGCCGCGTGTGGGCAACACGAACACGGGGCCTGCAAGTTTTGAAGCCTCACGCGAGGTGGTGCGCAGCTGGTGGCGCGAACGTTTTGGCGAGCAAGACCTGCCCACGCTAGACAACGGCTCGGGCCTGTCGCGCCAGGAGCGCATCACGCCACAAGGCTTGGCGCGCATGTTGCAAACTGCGTATGCGTCTAGCGTGATGCCCGAGCTGATGACGTCGCTGCCGATAACCGGGGTGGATGGCACGCTGCGGCGCAGCAAGTCGCGCGTGTCGCAAGGCCTCGCCCATTTAAAAACCGGCACCCTACGCGACGCCACGGCGCTGGCTGGCTACGTGCACACGCCCAGCGGCCGTCGCCTGGTGGTGGTCAGCGTCGTCAATCACCCCAACGCGGCAGCCGCCCGCCCTGCGCTTGAGGCGCTGGTGGATTGGGCCGTGAAAGAAGGCAGCAAGTAGGCATGGCGCCGAGCACCGTCGACATCATTGGCACCGTTGCCGCCATACTGACCACGGCTAGTTTTGTGCCGCAGGTGTGGCTAACTTTTAAAACCCGCAACGTCAGCGGTGTGTCGCTCGGTATGTACAGTGCGTTCACGGCGGGCGTGGCGCTGTGGCTGGTATACGGCCTGTTGATGGGTGCGTGGCCGATTGTGGTGGCTAACGCCATTACGCTGGCATTGGCGATTGCTATTTTGGTGATGAAACTCACCTTCAGCGGCAAGCCGCCAAACTGACACGCACATTTACTTGGCTACAGCGGTGTCAGCCAGCCCGGCCAGCGCTTTGCGCAAGTTGTCGACCACTGCGCATTGCGGCGCGCCGTGACGTTGCGCCAAGTAAGCCGGGTCGTTGTAGCCCACCCAAACTTGAGCAGCAGCGTCTTCCCACACCAGCGCTTTAAGTGGCAAGTCGATTCCTGCCGACTGCGCGCATTCCATCAGCGGCGTGCCGCCCTGCGGATTGCCAAAAATAATGACTTCTGTCGGGCGCAGCGTTTTGCCCGCTTTTACCGCGCCGGCCGCGTGGTCGATACGGGCAAACACCGTCAAGCCGCGCTGCTTGGCCGCGTCTTCAAAGCGGGTCATGGTCACCGCTGCGCTGTGCGGGCTTTTCAGCGCAATCAAGCCGTCAGCGGCAGCTGCCCAAGCGCTGGTGGCCAGCAAAGTCGCGGCAACGGTAAAGCGCGTCAACGTTAAACGTGGGAAAGTCATTTTGGCCCCTTGTGGTGCTAAGCAAAACCGTTAGTCGAACCGCAGGCGAATTTCTTACGCTTCCTGTTTTGCCGATGGCAACGCAGCATGGCGCTGGTGATTGCAACGGGCGTGGCTGATGGCCAAATTCTCCGCATGGCTGTTGCCGCCTTCGCTTAGCGGTTGAATATGCTCCAAACTCGCGTCAATCCATTCAACGTGCTGGCGGCACACCCAGCAAGGCACCTGGCCATGCAATTGGCGAGCGATAGTTTTGTAGATTTTCAGGCGGGTGTGGGCTAGTTTGCTCATGAATCGGGTGATTTTAGAAATTCTTTTTCTGATGGTTGGTGCGGCTCATTGATCGGTCTGCCGGCGTGCCCTGCTGCGTGTCCCCCGCCCTTCGGTCTCCTCCTTGACCTCCGCAGGAGACACCGACAAACCGCTCCAACCACCACCTTGCTCACAGAAAAGAGTTAAATCCGGCGCAGTACACAAGCTCCAAACAAGTGCACGTCAAATTGATTGCACCCGTTTGGCCACTTTGTACTAGAGAGCGGACTGGCCGTGTGTCATGCGGAGGTCAAGGAGGAGGGTTATGCACGGCTTTAGCCGTGCGTAA
>JANOWB010000078.1:0-6093 GCA_031417695.1 Polaromonas sp. | reverse complement strand
CGGTACATGTCTACCGAGCCTAAACCGATGTCACCGTGGCTGCGAAAAGTGTGCCCGCCAAAGGTGTAATTGGCGTTGTCATTGATGACCACGTTCGGGCCGCGCTTGCCGGTTTGCAGCGCTGCCATGGCCATGAATGGTTTGTAGGTTGAGCCCGGCGGGTAGGTGCCGCGCAGCGCGCGGTTGAGCAGCGGCTTGTCGATAGAGTCACGCAGCATTTCCCAGCTCTCCGTGTCAATGCCGTCTACAAACAAGTTGGGGTCAAACGTGGGCTTGCTGACAAAGGCCAGCACATCGCCGGTGGTAGGGTCAATCGCCACTAGAGCTCCGCGCCGGTCGCCAAACATGTCTTCCACCAGCTTTTGCAGCTTGATGTCGAGCGACAACCTGACCGTGCTGCCCGGAGTTGCGGGGTTGGTGGCCAGCTTGCGCACCGCGCGGCCACCGGCAGACGTCTCCACCTGATCCACACCGGTGGTGCCGTGCAGTTGTTTTTCGAAACTTTGCTCTACGCCGAGCTTGCCGATGTAGTCGGTGCCGCGGTAATTGCCTTGGTCGTCGCTGTCGTCAATGGCTTCTTTTTCTTGCGCGTTGATGCGGCCGATGTAGCCCACCACATGACTGCCCAACTCGCCAAGCGGGTAGCTGCGAAACAGGCGCGCCTTAATGTCTACGCCCGGAAAGCGAAAGCGCTGCGCAGCAAAGCGGGCGACTTCTTCATCAGACAAGCGCGTGCGAATTGGCAGCGACTCAAAAGTTTTTGACTCTTCGCGCAGGCGTTTAAAGCGCCGCTTGTCTCGTGGTTGAATGTCAATAAACTTTTCAAGCGCGGCAATCGTGTCGTCAAGGTTGCTGATTTTTGACGGCGTGATTTCAAGCGTGTAAGCCGAGTAATTGGTGGCCAGCACCACGCCATTTCGGTCTAGTATCAAACCCCGATTAGGCACGATGGGCAGCACAGCCGTGCGGTTGCTTTCGGCCTGCTCGTCCAGGTCAGCATGGCGGTACACCTGCAGGTACACCAGCCGGGCGGCCAGCACCACGAATGCAGAAAGCACCACCAAAATAGCAACCAGCACCCGCGCGCGAAAACGCGAAAGGTCGGCTTCAACATCTCGAAATTCCGTCAAATCAGACACCTTTGTTGTCGGCTTTTAAAACACACATTACTCCCCGCATTACCAGCAGGGCCGCGGAACTGGCTTTGCCAGGCCGCAGGCGCAGCGGCCCCCTCGGGGGGCAGCGGCCACACACAGTGGGCAAGCGTGGGGGCGACGTCACAGTGGTCGATTTTCGTCTGGATTCGGTGCGCGGCGCTGCGGTGCCAGTAACAAAATGCTGATGAGAGGCCACAACAGCGACTCTGCTAGCGGCGCTATTAACAACACCCAGCCCGGAAAAATGCCGCCGCTGACCATGCGAATAACCAATTCCACGCCATGCGCGGCAGCAAACAGCGGCAGCACCTGCAGCGCCTGCGACGGCACCGGAAACCACAGCAATCGGCGGTGAATCATGATGGCGAAAAAACTAAGCGCGGTGTAGCTCAGTGCGTGCTGGCCAAGCAACGACGACTGGTGCACGTCCATGCCCAGCCCAAACATGAACGCCAGGCCAATACCGACCCGCAGCGGCTGATGCACGTTCCAGAACACCAACACCAGCGCCAAAAAATCTGGCATCCACGGCAAACGGCCGAGCGGCAGCATGTTTAAAAGCAATGCCGCCAACAAACTGGCCCAAATAAACAGCGGGTTGGCGGGCAGCAGCAGCTGCTGGCCTGAACGCATGATCATTTTGTTGCCCCCGGTTGGGTACTGCAGACATGGGCGACAACCATTGTGCAGGTGCGCGTCATTTGCCAGCGCCTTTTTTGGACGTGGCGGGGGCTGGCGCTTCGCTGGGGCGCGGCGGCAATTGGCTCGACGCAGGTTTGACCACCATTACATGCCTGGCGCCTGCTACCAGCGCTTGCGGAGTGCAGTAAATTTTTGCAAACGCTGACTCGGCGCGGCGCTCAATTTTGCTGATCTTGGCCACTGGCAAACCGGGCGGGTAAACACCATCAACTCCGCTGGTGGTGAGCAAATCGCCGGGTTGCACATCAGAGTTGCTGCCCATAAACCGCAGCTCAAGCCCGCTGCCAGACGCAGCCGTGGCGGGGTCCCCAAAAGCCACGGTGCGCGCGCCGGTGCGCACGTTTAGCACGGGTATGGCGAGCTCGCGGTCAATAACCAGCGTGACTTCGCTGACCAGCGGGTGCACACGCGTGACTTGCCCCAACACGCCGGATTCGTCCAACACAGGCGAGCCTAAATCGATGCCTTGCAACATGCCTTTATCGATGATGACTTTGCGGGTGTAGGGGTCGGCGGCGTCGTACAGCACCTCGGCCGACATGACGGACGCGCTGAGCTGATCGCGCAGGCCCAGCAACTTGCGCAGGCGGGCATTTTCTTGCGACAGTGACTCCACTTGCCCAGCCCGCATGGACTGCAGGGCGAGTTTTTTGCTAGCTGACTCGCTACTGGAATTGGCTTGGTCAAGCCCCGACCAATAACCACTGGCAGCTTGCACTGCGCGCACAGGTTGCATGGCCAGCCACTGCACCGGATACAGCGCGGTCGCCAGCGCAGCACGCACAGGCTGCGTGATGCGAAAGCGGGTGTCAGCCACCATCAAAAAAAGCGCCAGTGCGCTGAAAAACACCAGCTTGGACAGTGCCGAATGCCCTTGCTTGAAGAACGGCGGCGGTGAGCGGTCAAGAGTTCCAAGAGGCATAGAACGCTTCTATAAATTCATTTTCCGGGCGAACTGCGTCGTTGCGCGGTGCTCGCAATCCTCACGTACCTGAAGTACGCTCCGGTTGCTGTGCTCCGTGCGCCTGGCACTTCATCCCGCAAATCTGAATTTCTAGAAGCGCTCACGTTCTCTCGATTCGAAACTGTTTTATTCCGACGTAAAGATAGAACCCAGGCGGTCCATGCGCTCTAGCGCCATACCGCAGCCGCGCACCACGCAGGTCAGCGGCTCTTCAGCCACCAATACAGGCAAACCGGTTTCTTCGGCAAGCAGCCTGTCGAGGTCGCGCAGCAAAGCGCCGCCGCCGGTCAGCATCATGCCGCGCTCGGCAATGTCTGCGCCGAGCTCGGGCGGGGTTTGCTCGAGTGCGTTTTTCACAGCGCTGACGATGTTGTTCAGCGGGTCGGTCAGCGCTTCCAGAATTTCGTTGCTTGAAATGGTGAAGCTGCGCGGCACGCCTTCGCTCAAATTGCGGCCTTTGACTTCCATTTCCTTGACTTCAGAGCCCGGAAAAGCAGAGCCGATTTTTTTCTTGATGGCTTCGGCCGTGGGCTCGCCAATCAGCATGCCGTAGTTGCGGCGAATGTAGTTGATGATGGCCTCGTCAAACCTGTCGCCACCCACGCGCACGCTGCCTTTGTAGACCATGCCGCCCAGCGAAATAACGCCGACTTCTGTTGTGCCGCCGCCAATGTCGACCACCATCGAGCCGCTGGCTTCGCTGACTGGCAAGCCAGCGCCAATAGCTGCAGCCATGGGCTCTTCAATCAAAAATACATCGCGTGCGCCAGCGCCCAGCGCGCTTTCACGAATGGCGCGCCGCTCAACCTGGGTTGAGCCACACGGCACACAAATAATGATGCGAGGGCTGGGCTTGAAAAAGCTGCGCGGGTGCACCATTTTTATAAATTGCTTGAGCATTTGCTCGGTCACCGTGAAGTCGGCGATCACGCCGTCTTTCATGGGGCGAATGGCTTCAATGTTGCCGGGCACTTTGCCCAGCATGGCTTTGGCTTCATGGCCCACAGCCTGAATGGTTTTGCGGCCTTGCGGGCCGCCTTCGTGGCGAATGGCCACTACAGAAGGCTCGTCCAAAACGATGCCGCGGTCTCGTACGTAAATGAGGGTGTTGGCTGTGCCAAGGTCAATGGCAAGATCGGTGGATACGTACCGACGAAAGGCTTCAAACATGTTCAAGAGTCCGGTTGGGGCGTGCGCAAACTTGCGTTGCGCTGCGCCCTCATGCAATTAATTTCGCAAAGTGCGACCTCTCGCGGATCTCTGATAACAAGTGGCCTTGATAACCCATTTCAAGCGCTCAAAAAGCACTTAAAGGGTGCAATCCGTCGCGATTTCACACCAAAGGTTGGATAATAACGCATCCCCCTGAGGTTTTACCCTTGATTTATGCCGACTTCACTGGGCAAGCGGTCAGAAATTTGAACTCGAAAATCGACAGTCTTACTTACTTTTACTTATAGCCATGACGCAACCAGCTCTAGCCGCTTCAGGCGCTTTGCTTACAGCCCACGACATCGCTCGGGTGGCCAACCTGGCCCGGCTCGAGTTGCGGCCAGACGAAACTGAGCGCACGCTTAGCCAGCTCAATGGCTTTTTCGCGCTGGTCGCGCAAATGGACGCCGTCAATACCGATTGCATTGAGCCGCTGGCGCACCCCGCCGCCATTTTGGGCGATGTAGCGCTGCGTTTGCGGCCCGACATTGCCAGCGAGCCCAATCAGCGCGAAGCATCCCAGCGGTCAGCGCCCGCTGTTGAGGGCGGTTTGTTTTTGGTACCCAAGGTGATCGAATGAGCGCTTTAAACCCAAGCCACGACCTGCACGACCTGAGCGTGTTTGACCTCGCCGCCAAACTGGCCGCGCGCGAAGTATCCAGCGTTGAAGTGACCCAGCATTTTTTGGCGCGCGTTAAAACTGAAAAACTAGGCGCGTTTTTGGCAACCGACGCTGATGTGTCGCTGGCGCAGGCCCGGGCTGCCGACGTTCGGTTGGCTGCAGGCGAGCGTACGCCGCTGCTGGGCGTGCCGCTGGCGCACAAAGATGCTTTTGTAACCCGCGATTTTGTGACCACTGCTGGCTCAAAAATGCTGGCCAACTACCGCAGCCCGTTTGATGCAACAGTGGTGAGCAACTTGAAGCAGGCCGGAATGGTCACGCTCGGCAAACTCAACTGTGACGAATTCGCGATGGGTTCGGGCAACGAGAACAGCGCTTACTTTCCCGCAAAAAACCCATGGGACACCAGCCGCATTCCGGGTGGCTCATCAGGGGGCTCGGCAGCCGCTGTGGCTGCGCGTTTGATACCGGCGGCAACTGGCACAGACACCGGCGGCTCCATTCGCCAACCCGCATCGCTGACCGGCATTACCGGCATCAAACCCACCTACGGGCGCTGCTCTCGCTACGGCATGGTGGCGTTTGCCAGCAGCCTCGACCAAGCCGGGCCCATGGCCCGCAGCGCCCTTGATTGCGCCTTGCTGTTAAGCGCCATGGCCGGGCCCGACCTTGACCGCGACTCCACATCGCTAGACATGCCCGCCGTTAATTACGCTACTGATTTAATAGCTGCTCGCGCCCGTATTAATCCGGCTATAAGCCTGAAAGGCTTAAAAATAGGCCTTCCCAAGCAGTTTTTCAGCGCTGGTTGCGCGCCAGATGTTTTGGCTGCGGTTCGCGACGCGCTGGCTGAATATGAAAAGCTGGGCGCTACGCTGGTCGAGGTTGATTTACCGCTCACCGAGCTGTCGATACCCGTCTACTACGTGATTGCACCCGCAGAGGCCAGCAGTAACCTGAGCCGCTTTGACGGCGTGCGCTATGGGCACCGGGCCGCGCACTACACCGACCTGAACGACATGTATAAAAAGTCGCGCTCCGAAGGTTTTGGTGATGAAGCCACGCGCCGCATCATGATCGGCACCTACGTTTTATCCCACGGCTATTACGACGCGTACTACCTGAAAGCGCAAAAAATCCGCCGCCTGATTGCCGAGGACTTTCAGAAAGCCTTCACGCAGTGCGACATCATTGCGGGGCCGGTTTCACCCACCGTGGCCTGGAAGATTGGCGAGAACAAAGCCGACCCTGTAGCCAACTACCTGGCTGATATTTACACCCTGTCGTCGAGCCTGGCAGGCCTGCCTGGCATGAGCGTACCCGCAGGCTTCGGCGCACACGGAATGCCGGTCGGCTTGCAGTTGATTGGCAACTATTTCAAAGAAGCGCAGTTGCTGGGCGCGGCGCTTCAATTTCAGATGGCTACGGATTGGCAT
>JANOWB010000077.1:0-8604 GCA_031417695.1 Polaromonas sp. | reverse complement strand
GATTGCGCTGATTGTGGCGGTGGTTGCCGGTATGGCTGTGACATTGTTCTTGCGCAGATTTTTAGCGCCAATTACCAAGTTATCCGACACGGTGAAGCTGGTGGCGGGTGGCGAAACAGCAGCCCGCAGTCAACTGGTCGAAAAAGACGAAATCGGTGATTTGGGCCGCGCGTTTGATAATCTGCTCGATGAACGTATTGCCGCGCTGAACAAAGCCACCGAAGAAAACGAAGCGATCAATAACTCTGCCATTGGCTTGCTGCAAGGCGTGTTCCAGTTGTCTAACAAAGACCTCACTGCAAGGGCTCCAGTGACTGAAGACATTATTGGTACGGTGTCTTCTTCTGTAAATCAGTTGGCTGACGAGATTGGCGCAACGCTGGCTGACGTCAAAACCGTTGCCGAGCAAGTTCGCACCACCTCGAACGAGCTGCAACAGCAGTCCAATTCTGTTGAAACAGCGGCCAAGCAAGAGCGCCTCTCACTCGACTCCATGTCTGAAACACTGAGCCGTGCTACCCAGCAATTAAGCGACGTGGCAAACTTGTCGACCACTTCAAATACCACGGCACAAAAAACGGCCAAGGCGACTCAAGCAGCGCAAACCGCGGTAGACGGCACGGTGCGCGGCATGGACGCACTTCGCGAATCCATTTCCGAGACTGAAAAGCGCTTTAAGCGCCTGGCCGAACGCTCGCAAGAAATTTCTAGTGCAGTGGCGCTGGTCAACACCATTTCAGAACGCACCCACGTGCTGTCCCTCAACGCCTCTATGCAAGCGGCTACCGCGGGTGAGGCTGGCCGCGGCTTTGCGGTGGTGGCGCAAGAGGTGCAGCGTTTGTCTGACAGCTCGCGCCAGGCAACCTCACAAATTTCGCAACTGGTGAGCAACATTCAAGCGGAAACCAACGAGACACTGCTGACCATGAACCGCCTGATCAGCGACGTGGTCGCGCAAACCGAACTGGCCCGACTGGCCGGCCGCGAAATGACATTGACACAAGTGTCCACCACCGAGCTGGTGGGCTTGGTGCAACAGATTGCTGCGTTCTCAACCGAGCAAGAAGCCTTGGCTGCGGCACTTCAGCAGAACGTTTTGGACATTAACGACAGCACCACCCAAACCAGCGCGGCCATTGCGCAGCAAGCGGCGGCAACCCGCACGCTGGTGGGGTATGCCGGCCAATTGAATGAAGCGGTTGCGCAGTTTACGCTGCCAGCTGCTGCTTAAGTCGCTTGATTTTTAGCTCTTCAGGAACCTCGCTGTGATGCTCGACGACCTGCTGGACATGCTGCGGGCAGAGTTTGCGCTGGACGTTCCACGTGCACAACAAACGCTGGCTCAGTGGCAGGCAAACCCACACACGCCGCCCGAAGACTTGTCAGAAATGCTGTCCTTGCTAGACCGTTCGGCAGAAGTTGTCCAGGTCGTTGGCATGCACGGCCTGGCTGGTTTTTTGGCACACGTTGCGCAATTTTCGCGCCGCGTTAGCAACGCTGCTACGGTTTTTTCACCAGTTGGCGCGCCGGGCTTTACCCAAGCAGCCAGCGTGGCCTGGCTGTCTGCGTGGGTCGACAAAGCCAGCCAGTACCTGGCTGCGCCCGCCAGCCCTGCAGCCGTAGACGCCATTGCCAAGTACTTGTATCGCTGCCCAGCCAAGCTGGGAACCGATGCGTTGTTGGCGTTGGCGGAGCAGCTTGCCATTGCGCCAAGCTTGCCAACTGACGAGCCTGATCTTGCGCCGCTAGAACTTGCCTCTGAGGCGGACACCGCGCTGTCGACCGACGACGTCGACAACGACTTGCTGCAAGCACTGCTGCAAGACGCGCCATTGCAGCTTGAACAGCTTGAAACCGTGCTGCAGCATTGGGCGCGCGGCCAAGTTGACGCGCCGCAAATGCTGGAGGCGCAGCGTATTGCGCACACCTTCAAGGGCAGCGGCAACATCATTGGCTTGCCCGGCATTGGCCGCATGGCGCACCGGCTGGAAGACGTGCTGGAATACGCACTGGGCACGGTGCAAAACCAGCAACGCGCCAACCCTGCGATGGCGCGCGACGCGCTGCGCGCTGTGCTTAGCTTGCAGCAAATGGTCGCGTTTCTACAAGGCGAAGATGCAGCGCCAACTGACTTGAAGCCGGTGTTGCAGCGCCTGCTCGATTGGGTCGAGCTGATTCGCACTGGCGAGGCGTCTTCTGCCGCCCTGCCGCCGCTCGCCGGCTCAATGCAGCTGCCGATCTTGGGTCAGCTAAATCAGCTGAATCAACAAGACCAAGTGGCGAGCGCGACTGTCAGCGCGTCCGAGACTGACCTTCCGCTGGACTTCGCGCTAGACATCACGCCGCACTTTGCGCCTGCTGCCACATTCGCAGCAGCTGCAAGCCCGGCGGCTTCTACCGCTGCCCCCGTTGTTCAAGAAGGCGCTACGCTGCGGGTAGGCGTTGAACGCCTGAGCCGCATGCTACGGCGCGCGGGTCAGTCGATTGTGCAGTCGCAGCGCTTGGCGCAGCTACTGGCCAGCAGCAACGACCGCCTCGACGCCATGGTGCGCAGTCAACAACAACTCACCGACCGATTGCGTGAGCTTGAAACGATGGTCGGCGGCCAAGCGGTAGCGCTCCGGCAGCAACAAAGAGGCGGTGACGGGGGCGACTTTGACCCGCTGGAGCTCGACCGCTACGATGCGCTGCATGTGTTGTCCCGCACCATTTCAGAGTCAGTACAAGACAGCAGCACGCTGATTCAGCAAGTTCAGTTTGACAACGCGAGTGCCAGCGCAGTACTGCGCGATGAAGGCTACGCCCTGACTGACCAGCACCGGGAGCTGCTTTCTGCGCGACTGGTGCCGGCTAAAACCATGCTGCCGCGCTTAAAGCGCAATGTGGCACAAACTGCCAGCACCACAGGCAAGCAAGTGGCGCTAACCATCGTCGGCGATGCCGTGATGATGGACGCCGACGTGCTGACGCGCCTGACCGACCCCCTGCTGCACCTGCTGCGCAACGCGGTAGACCATGGCATTGAATCACCCGACGAGCGCGCTGCCGCAGGCAAGCCCGAGCAAGGCACGGTGTCGGTGTCGTTTCGCGCGGTCGGTCAAGAAGTTGAAATTGTGGTGGCCGATGACGGCCGCGGGCTTGACCTGAAAGCCATTGCCGAAAAAGCGCAATCGTTTGGCTTGTTGGCACCCGGTGCAAAGCTGAGCGATGCGGAATTAAGCCGTTTAATTTTGCAGCCCGGCTTTAGCACGCGCAACAAAGTGACTGAAGTGTCGGGCCGCGGTGTGGGCATGGACGTTGTCAACGACCGCGTGGCTGCGCTCAAAGGGCGCCTGGACATCAGCAGCCAAGCCGCGTCCGGCAGCCGCTTCACGCTGCATGTACCCGTGACGAGCGGCATTGCGCACGCACTGATCGTGCAGTGCGCGCAAGAAAGCGTGGCCCTGTCGATTGACCAGGTCATTACCGTGCTGCCTGCAGGCGCTGCCGAAATTCAGCGCAACGGCGATGCCTGGCAGTTGCTGCACGAAGGAAGTGTGGTTCCCACCTATGTGCTGGCAAACTGGTTGGGCTTTGAGGACGGCGGCGATCAGCTGTCTGCGGCTGACCTCGCCCTGAAAATGCCGGTGCTGGTCAAAGGCGCTGACCACATGATTGCCTTGCTGGTTGATGCAGTGCTTGACTCGCGTGAACTGATTTTGCAAGGCATCGGGCAGCTGGCCCGGCGCGTTCGCGGCGTGGTGGCCGGTGCGCTGCGCGCTGACGGCAAGCCGCTGTTTTTAATTGACGCCGCCGAACTTGAACGCGCCACCCGCACGTCGACCCAGCTGGTGTCGTCAGCAGCCATGCGGCGGCGCTTGCGGGTAGAGCGCACACGCGTGCTGGTGGTGGACGACGCGCTGTCGGTGCGCCGTGCAATGCAGCAACTGCTGGTAGATGCAGGGTATGACGTTGCCATGGCCGCAGACGGGTTTGAAGCCATTGAGCAATTGCGCTTGAAGCGCCCCGCGTTAATATTGACCGACCTTGAAATGCCCAACCTGAACGGCATTGAGCTGACCCGCCGGGTGCGCGAAGTACCGCAGTGGATGACGATTCCGGTGGTGATGATCACGTCTCGTGCAGGCGACAAACACCAAAGCATGGCCAACGAAGCCGGGGTAGACGTGTACCTGACCAAGCCGTACCTGGATGCAGATTTGCTCGGCCATGTGCGGGCGCTGTGCGCTGCCGACGATGCGCTGGTACTCTGACTACCCTACACCTGGCTCGTTAGGCAACTGATTCACCCGCGGCAGCTCTCCGGGCTCTGCCGGAAAATAACTTACCAGCACCGCTGACACCTCAGCCAGCGCCTGCGTCAGCCCCTCTTCAAACCGATTGGCCTTGAAAGCCTGGCTCATTTGCTGGGTAATGGCCTGCCACTGCGCAGGCGGTACATGCTGCGCAATGCCGCGGTCGGCCACAATTTCAATAGCATGCTCAGCCAACTGCAGATAAATCAGCACGCCGTTGTTGTGCTCGGTGTCCCACACCCGCAACTTGCTAAAAAGCATGACTGCGCGCTGGCGAATAATTTGGCTGAGCGTATGGTGGGCATCCATGCGCCGCAGGTAGCTCAGCGGCAACGCCGCTTCAACATAAATGCGCACCTCGCCCGTGTGCCGCGCCTCGCTCGCAGCCACGCGGCGGGTTAAACGCTCAAGCAGGTCAGGGCCAATGGCGCGTTCGGCGTCAGACGCGTCCAGCCACACGTGCCGAGCGATGGTTTTAAGTTTTTTCAGCATGCTGGCTTACCAGTCACCGGACGCGCCGCCGCCGCCAAAGTTACCGCCACCGCCGCTGCTAAAGCCGCCCCCGCCTCCGCCTCCGCCTCCACCGCCAAAACCACCGCCGCCAAAGCCGCCACTGCTCCAGCCGCCGCCCCGGCGCGAGCCGCTCATGCCGCCCAATGAACTCAAGCTGGCAAACAGCGCCACCACCAGCCCCACCACGGCCGCGCCGCCCGCCAGTATCAAGCTGCTGGTGAACAGCCACGCCAAGCCGCCCGCCACGCCGCCCGTGGCCACCGCGCCCAGCTTGCGGCCAAAAATGCTGCTTAATACTTTTGCGCCAAT
This sequence comes from Polaromonas sp., assembly GCA_031417695.1. Lineage (GTDB taxonomy): Bacteria > Pseudomonadota > Gammaproteobacteria > Burkholderiales > Burkholderiaceae_C > Polaromonas. The sequence goes on along the minus strand of JANOWB010000077.1, from coordinate 3,487 downwards.
GGGCACGGCAAAAAACAAAAACACCGCCAAGTCTGTCCACTCAATCCCTGCAAAGCCTTGACTCGACCGGCTACCTTGCTCACTCGGCGTGGGCAAGTTTTCGCCACTGATGCGCGCCATGATTTGATCAGCCGCCGCATCGAGTCCACCCGCATAGTCGCCTTGCTTAAAACGCGGCGTAATGGCGTTGGCAATGATTTGCTTGGCGGCCAGGTCGGGGATGGCGCCTTCAAGCGCTTTGGTGGTGGCAATGCGAACCTTACGGTCGTTTTTAGCCACCACCAACAGCAGCCCGTCGCCGATGTCTTTGCGGCCAATCTTCCAGCTGTCGCCGACCCGCTGGGCGTAGTCGGTAATGTCTTCAGGCAGCGTGCTGGCGACCATCAGCATCACGATTTGCGCGCCGCGCGATTTCTCAAACGCTTCCAGCTTGGCGTTCAGCGCCTGCAATTGCGCCGCTTGCAGGGTGCCGGTGGTGTCGATGACACGCGCCGTCAGCGCAGGCACGGCCTGCAGGTCAGCGCTTGTCTGAGTTTGAGCCTGCACCACACCCCAGCCGCCCAACCATAGCGCTATTAAAAAAAGAGCTGCTCGCGCCCGTATTAATTGGGCTACAGGCACTTTTTAACCCTGTTTTTGGTCATTTTAGGGCGCTAAACAGCTTATTTCTTCTCAAAGCTCACAGCAGGCGGTTTCGAAATTTGAGCTTCGTTTTCAACAGCAAACGTCGGCTTGACGTTGTAGCTAAAAATCATCGCGGTGAGGTTGTTCGGGAAACTGCGCGCCAAAATGTTGTAGTCCTGTACCGTTTTGATGTATCGGTTGCGCGCCACGGTAATGCGGTTTTCAGTGCCTTCCAGTTGCACACGCAAGTCTTGAAAACCTTGATTGGCTTTCAGGTTAGGGTAGTTCTCGCTCACTACCAGCAAGCGCGACAAGCTTGAAGTCAACTCGCCTTGCGCCGCCTGAAATTTTTTGAAGGCTTCTGGGTCGTTTAATGTTTCAGGCGTGACCTGAATCGACGTGGCCTTGGCCCGCGCCTCGACCACTTTGGTCAGCGTGTCTTGCTCAAAAGCGGCCTCGCCCTTAACGGTAGCCACAATGTTGGGCACCAGGTCAGCGCGGCGCTGGTATTGGTTCAGCACTTCAGACCAGGCAGACTTGGTTTGCTCGTCCAGTGCCTGAAACTGGTTGTAGCCGCAGCCCGTCAGCGCAAAAGCAAACAGGGCCGCTGCCAAAATTTTAAATACACGTGATGTCATGCAAAGTCCTCCAAAAATCATGATGAAGTCGATGTGCGACATTACCATATACCCACGCGCCCCAGCTATCAGATAACGCCGCGAACACTACAAGGCAACGCATGCGAAAAGTCAAACCCCCACCGCCCACCATTGGCAGTGCCGATGAAACCGAAAGCGCTTTTTACCAAGCCCTGCAAACCGGCGACATCGACAAGCTGATGGCTTGCTGGGCCGATGAAGACGACATTGTGTGCGTGCACCCCGGCGGCGCACGCCTGCTGGGTGCGGGCGCTATTCGGGCCGCGTTCGACATGATGTTTACCAACGGCAGCATCAGCGTTAAGGCAGAAAAAGTTCACCGAGTTGAAGCGCTAGACGCCAGCGTGCACAGCGTGCTGGAGCGCATTGAAGTGCTGACCGACGACGGCCCGCGCCACGCCTATGTGATTGCCACCAACGTGTATCAAAAAACCCCGTTAGGCTGGCGCATGGTGGCTCACCACGCCAGCCCCGGCACGCCGCGCGAAATGCTCGAAGTCAACGACAGCCCGCAGGTCTTGCATTGACGGCAGCAGTCGCAATGGCGGTTACTTGATGCAATACGCCGCGCCGTGGTGGCTGCCCGGCGGCAACCTGCAAACCATTTGGGCGGCGCTGCGTGCCGAGCGCGTCGTGGGCCAAGCGCCAAGCTTTCGGCGCGAGCGCTGGGTAACGCCGGACGCTGACTTTATTGATGTCGACTTTATGGACAGTGCCCCCACGCTTGTCACTTCGTGTACTGCGCTGCCCCCCGAGGGGGCTGGCCTTGCCAAGGGCGGCCCGGCGCGGCGGCCGCACGATTCTGCTCAACCCCTGTTAGTCGTTTTCCACGGCCTGGAAGGCTCTTCCAGCAGCCATTACGCGCAGGCGTTTGCAGACGTGGCGCAGCGCCGCGGCTGGGCCTGTTGCGTGCCGCATTTCAGGGGCTGCTCGGGAGAGTTAAACCACGGCCCGCGCGCCTATCACTCAGGTGATTTTCAAGAAATCGACTGGATTTTGCGTCGCCTGCAGGCCAGCCACGTCGGGCCGCTGGTGGTGGTCGGCATTTCGCTGGGCGGCAATGCGCTGATGCGCTGGGCGGGCGAAATGGGTAGCAGCGCAGCGCAAGTGGTGCGCGCCATTGCCAGCGTGTCGTCACCGCTAGACATGGCAGCCGGCGGCTGGGCGATTGGGCGCGGCTTTAACAGGCAGGTCTACACCCGCATGTTTTTGAGCAGCATGGTGCCCAAAGCGCTGCAAAAGTTAGAGCAGCACCCCGGCTTGTTTGACCGCAACGCCATGCTGGCGGTGCGCGACATTTACGCTTTTGACAACATCTTCACCGCGCCGCTGCACGGATTTCAAAACACCGACGACTATTACCAGCGCGCTTCTGGCAAGCCGCTCATGCCTTCGGTGGCCGTGCCTGCGCTGGCACTTAATGCCTTAAACGACCCGTTTATTCCCGCGTGGAGCTTGCCCACGGCCAGCGATGTCAGTAGCAGCGTCACGCTGTGGCAACCCGCGCACGGTGGGCATGTCGGGTTCACGGCCAGCCCGACCCTGTCTGATTTCCCCGGCCATGTACGGGCCATGCCCGAGGCCGTATCGACGTTTTTAGCGGCACATCTTTAAAATCACGTCATGGACGATATTGTTAAAGCCGCCATTGCCAAATGGCCCAACGTGCCCCACTGCTACGGCTGGCTGGGGCTGGATGCGCGCGGCAACTGGTACCTGCGCGACGACGCCGCGCAAGCCGCAGGTGCGTTCTGCGCAGCGTCGCCCGATGCGGGCAGGCAAATGGCCAGCAAGGGGGCGCTGCTGCAGCACGAAAAGTTAATCGATTTCATTGCCCGCAATTACGAATGCGATGAGTCAAGCGCCAGCCAGGCGAAGGGCCAGTGGTTTTTTCAAAACGGCCCGCAGCGCGTGTATGTTGAGCTTGAAGCTACGCCCTACGTTTGGCGCGTAGGTGCGGCGCCTGAATTTGACGTAACAGCCCACACCGGCCAGGTCGCCATTACCCAGCGCTGCATCGTTGACGAGCATGGCCGTGTATACCTCGAAACCGCGCTTGGCTTTGGCCTGGTGCACACCCAAGACGTGCTGCAAGCAGCGCAAGCCATCGAGCTGGGCCTGTGGGTGCCGCAAGACATGCTGGCCAAAGACTTGCCGGGCCGGTTCGGCTATGTGCGCAGCCCTGAAGCGGCGCATAAACTCGC
>JANOWB010000076.1:0-6159 GCA_031417695.1 Polaromonas sp. | reverse complement strand
GCCGCTTACCTGGCTGGGCCGCTGGAGCTTGACTTGGTACATGCTGCACCAGCCGGTGATGATTGGCGCGCTGATGGCGCTGGCTGCGCTGAAGTAAATCCCGAGCAACGCGGTGGTGAATAGCTAAATGTTACAAATGAGTTACAGATTGTGTTTAAATTCCGTCGTTGTAGTTAATAAGAACGGGCAAAGACATGAATTCAACTCAAAAAGTAGGTGCTTATGTACTTAGCCGACGCAGGTTGGTAGTAGCTTGTAGCGCTGCCAGCGTTTTGCCCTGGGTTGGCGCGCAGGTTGCCAGTGCCTCGCAGGCCATCAATGTGGCCGGGCGCCAGCGCATGTTACTGGCGCGCATGACCAAAACTTATTGCGAAGTAGGCCGGGGCATTGACCCCGCGGGCAGCCAAATATTGCTGAACGAATCTGTCGCGCAGTTTGATCTGGCGTTGTCGCAGCTACGGGTGTCTGCGCCTACCGCTGAAATCAAGGATACCTTCAGCAAACTCAGCGCGAAATGGAACGATTACAAAGATGTAGTGGTGGGCAGCGTGATTGTCAAAGAGCGAGTCAAGGCGGTGTTTGATGGCGCTGAAGACTTGCTGGTGCTGGCCAATCTTGCCACGCTGCAGCTTGAGCAAGCGACTGGTAAACCATCATCTAAGCTCACCAACGTGTGTGGCCGCCAGCGCATGCTGACCCAGCAAATTGCCGCCTATGGATTTGCCCGTAATTGGGCTTTTACTGCGGCGCAGGCACAGCCGCAAATTGCCAAGCGGCAGCAAGAATACGCGCAAGCCCTGGTCTTTTTGCAAGGCGCCAAAGAAAACACCGCTGACATAAAGCGCAACCTCAGCGACGTAGGCAATATGTGGGTGTTTTTTGACGTAGCGCTAGCAGGCGCACAAAACGAGCGCCCCAAAGCACTGGCGGACTTGGCAACCGCAAGCGAGTTGATTCTTAAAGGGTACGAGGAATTAACAGGGCTGTACGCACGCCTGGGGTAAGTGCAGACAGTTTTGATTGTTTGACCACTGCTTGGAACTAGTGACAAGTGCTATTAAATAAAGAGCTGCTCGCGCTCGTGTTTATTGGGCTACAGACCTATTTAACAGTCAAAATACGCTAAAAACCCGCTTATTGGGCCATAAAAAGCAAAAAACGCGGACCAGCCGCGTTTTTTGCTTTTGCGCCGCTGAGGGCTTACTCCACCTTGGCTTTTTCCCGCAAGCCTTGCTGGTACGCACCCAGGCGCTGCTGCTGCAACTGCTGGGCAATTTGCGGCTTGAGTTCTGCAAACGGCGGTAACTGCGCGTTGCGAATGTCGTCTACGCGAATCACGTGGTAGCCAAATTGGGTTTTAACCGGGTTATCGGTTAGCTGGCCTTTGTTTAGCTTGAGCATGGCTTCCGTAAACTCGGCCACGTAGCTGCTTGGGTTAGCCCAGTCGAGGTCGCCACCGTTGGCGCCAGAGCCTGCGTCTTTCGACTGCTTTTTGGCAAGGTCTTCAAACTTGCCGCCTTTTTTCAGGGCAACAATGATGGCTTTGGCGTCGGCTTCTTTTTCTACCAAAATGTGGCGCGCTTTGTATTCTTTGCCGCCATTGGCTGCTGCAAATTTGTCGTATTCGGCTTTCAGCTCTGCGTCTGTGACTTTGTTTTTTTGCTCGTAGTCAGCAAACAGCGCGCGAATCAAAATGGTCTGGCGGGCCAGCTCCATTTGCGCCTTGTATTCGTCGCTTGTCGACAGGCCTTGCTTTTCAGCTTCTTGCATGAACACTTCGCGGGTAATGACTTCTTCGCGCAACTGGCCTTGCATTTCGGGCGTTACCGGGCGGCCGGCTTTGGCCACTTGCTGTGCCAGTGCATCGAGCCTGGTTTTAGGCACGGCTTTGCCGTTAACGATGGCCACGTTTTGCGCCAGCACGCCTTGCGCGCTAAGGGCCAAAACGGCGGCTGCGGTGGCCAATAAAAGTTGCTTTTTCATGAAAGTCCTGTTGAAAGAAAAGTAAAAATTGCAAATTAAAAGGGGGCGACGTTATCTTTTAAGGCGTGTCGACAATATCAATGGCCAGGGCGTGCAGGCCGTCGTCAATGAAATTTTGCATCGCATCATACACAAGCCGATGCTTGGCCACGCGGGTTTTGCCGTTGAACGTCGGGCTGGCAATGCGTACCCGAACGTGGGTGCCAAACCCTTCAGCGTTGGCGCCCACGTGGCCGGCGTGGTCTGCGCTCTCGTCAATGACTTCAAGCCGAGAGGGCGACAGCAGCGTTGTCAGACGTTGATTGATGGCGGCGGTGTAGGCGCCTGCGTTGGCATAGGTCGTCGAATGTGGCGCGCTCATGACTTGATTTCGCTTTCATCGGTTTGCAAATACTTGGCGATGTACAGGCCTTGGCCAACCAGAAAAACGAGCGGAAATGCGTAGCCCCAAAGCTTGAAATTCACCCATTGCTCGGTGGTGTAAAAAAACGCAACATAAGCGTTGAGCGCCGCCATAAAAAAACTGTAGCTGATCCAGATGAGGGTCAGGTTGCGCCAGATGTTGTCGGGCATTTTGAGCTGCGCGCCGAGCATCATCTTCAAAAAGTTTTTTCTCAGCACCCACAAGCCCACAGCCAGTGCAAGCCCGGTGAAGGCGTAAAGCACCGTAGGCTTGATTTTTACAAAACGCTCATCATGAAAAGCCAGGGTCAGCGCGCCAAAACCCATTACCAGCGCCCAAGTGACTTTGTGCATGGTTTGCAGCTTGCCATCGAGCTTGAGCAAAATCAGCATTTGCACAGAGGTGGCCACCATGATGACGCCGGTAGCCACGTAGATGTCGTACATCTTGAACGCGCCGAAAAACAGCAGGATGGGTAAAAAGTCTAGGAGTTGCTTCATGGGTGGAGATTATCGTTCTAGCTGAAAACGCGCAGCGATGGGCCGCCCCGAGCAAGTGACGGCCCCCTCGGGGGCAGAGTAGTACGCGAAGCGACAAGCGTGGGGGTCACGTACTTGGCTTGAAATCCAGCGACGCTGAATTCATGCAGTAGCGCAACCCCGTTGGCGCAGGGCCGTCGTTAAACACATGGCCCAAATGCGCGCCGCAATTGGTGCATACCGTCTCAACCCGGCTCCAGCCGTACTTGTTGTCGGTATGCTCAGTAATGGCGGTGTCGTTGGTGGCCTGCGAAAAGCTGGGCCAGCCGCAGCCCGAGTCGAATTTGGTGCTTGATTCAAACAACTTTTCACCGCAGCACATGCAGTGGTAGGCGCCATCTGCCCACACGGTTTCGTACTTGCCAGTAAAGGCGCGCTCGGTGCCAGCGTGGCGGGTGACGTCGAAAGCGACAGATTCAGCGCCTTTTTCTTTGAGCAGGGCTTTCCATTCGGCGTCGGTTTTTTGAACTTTGGGGGGCACGGTAGTGGTCATGGTGTGAGGTCTTTCAAAAAGCTTTCAAAAAGTCAAGAGCTGCAGCTGATTTCAATGCCGCTGGCCCAATCGGGCGGCAAAGCGGCCAGCGCGTTGTGCTCGGCATGCTCATCAAATGGGGCCTGCAGCACAGACAGCAAGGTGTGGACGCTGGAATAGTCTTTTAGTTTCGCGGCGCGAATGGCTTGTTCGCCCAAATGGTTACGCAGCACGTATTTTGGGTTGTTTTTAAGCATTAAATCGGCTCTTTGCCCAATAGATACGGGCGCGAGTCGCTCTGAATACTGTAGCGCCCAGGCATTGAACGACTGGCGGTCAAAGAACATGTCGCGCAGCGGCTCGTGCCCGCTTTGTGGCGTGAACCCAGCTAGCGCCCGCCAAAAGATCGTGTAGTCAACCTTATTGGCGGCCAGCAGTTTGAAGGTGCTTTCAACCAGCTCTTTGTCGCCAGGCTGCTCGTCTGCCAGGCCCAGTTTGGCGCGCATTTTTGCTTCGAGCGCAGCGGGGAAAATGGCTTTGTAGGACTCTAGCGCGGCCAGGGCGGCGTCTTGCTCGCCAATCAATGGCAGCAGGGATTGCCCTAAGCAAAACAGGTTCCAGTAGGCCATGTTGGGCTGCTTGTTGTACGCATAACGGCCCTGGCTGTCTGAATGGTTGCAAACGTGGGTAGGGTCAAACGCATCTAAAAACTGAAACGGGCCGTAGTCAATCGTCAGCCCCAAAATGCTCATGTTGTCGGTGTTCATCACGCCGTGGCAAAAGCCGACCGCTTGCCACGCCGCCATCAGGTGGGCGGTGCGCTCGCTAACGGCTTCAAGCAGGGCGGCGTAGGGGTTGGGTGCGTCACGGCAAGCGGGGTAAAAGCTGTCGATGACAAAGTCAGCCAAGGCTTTGAGCTCAACATGCAGGTCGTTGTAGCTGAAGTGCTCAAAATGGCCAAAGCGAATAAAGCTGGGTGCGGTGCGGGTCACCACGGCTGCGGTTTCAATTTCTTCTCGTAGCACTTTGGCGTCAGAGCCGGTCAGGGCCAGCGCCCGCGTGGTGGGAACGCCCAAGCCGTGCATGGCTTCAGAGCACAAATACTCGCGAATTGACGAACGTAAAACTGCGCGGCCATCGCCCATGCGGGAATAGGGTGTTTTACCTGCGCCTTTGAGCTGCATTTCAATACCTCCCTGCGGCGTCTCAAGTTCCCCCAGCAATATCGCCCGGCCATCGCCCAGCTGCCCCGCCCACTGGCCAAACTGGTGGCCGCTGTACACGCTGGCCATCGGCTGGCTGCCCGGCAAAACGCCGCTGCCTGACAAGGCTTGCAGCACGTCTGGTGACTCAAACCAGCTTTCGTCAATGCCCAGTTCGCGAGCGACTGCCGGGTTGCGGCTTATCCAGTACGGCTCGGGCAGCGCTTGCGGCTGCAAGCGGGTGTAAAAATTTTCACCCAGGCGGGCAAAGCGGTTGGTCCAGTTCAATTCAGCAGTCATTAGCAAATTGTCACCCAAGCGCCAGCAGATGATAGATTCAGGGGATTCCCGTAGGCTCTGGCTTGACCGGTTACGGCATGATGCGGTTAGTTTTTAATGTTGACTGGAGATTTTCAAATGCTAGGTTTAATGCAAAGTCAGCCGCTGCTGATCTCAAGCTTGATTGAATTTGCGGAGCGCAACCACGGCGGCACAGAAGTTGTGTCGCGCCGGGTTGAAGGTGACATTCACCGCTACACCTATAAAGATTCGGCCCAGCGTGCGCGAAAAGTTGCCAATGCGCTTGACGGGTTAAATCTGGCGTTTGGTGACCGGGTCGCCACCTTGGCGTGGAACGGCTACCGCCACCTTGAGCTGTACTACGGCGTCAGCGGCTCTGGCCGGGTGCTACACACCATCAACCCACGCTTGCACCCGGATCAGATTGCGTGGATAGCCAACCACGCCGAAGACCAGGTACTGTGTTTTGACATGACCTTTTTGCCGCTGATTCAGGCTGTGCATGCGCGCTGCCCCAGCATCAAGCACTACATTGCACTGTGCGATGCAGACAAGCTGCCTTTGGATACCGGCATCCCGGGTCTGCAAAGTTACGAGGCGTGGATAGCACCGCAAAGCAGCAGCTATGCCTGGCCGCAGTTTGATGAAAACACAGCCTCTACCCTGTGCTACACCAGCGGCACCACAGGCAACCCGAAAGGCGTGCTGTACAGCCACCGCTCGACCTTGCTGCACACCTACGCCGGTGCCATGCCCGATGTGCTCAGTTGCTCCAGCAAAGACACCATCTTGCCCGTGGTGCCCATGTTCCACGTCAATGCGTGGGGCTTGCCGTATATCGCCTGCATGGTCGGGGCAAAGCTGGTTTTCCCTGGCGCGGCGATGGATGGCAAATCGTTGCACGAGCTTCTGGTTGATGAGCGCGTTACTTTTTCAGCGGGTGTGCCTACCATCTGGCAAGGTTTGTTAACTTATATGGACGCCAACAAGCTGCAGTTTGCCGGTATGAACCGTACCGTGATTGGCGGCGCGGCGTGTCCGCTGGCGATGATTCAAAAGTTTGATCAGGACTACGGCGTGCAGGTCATCCAGGGATGGGGCATGACCGAAATGAGCCCGCTGGGGACTACCAGCACGCTGCAGCCCAAGCACTTGAGCTTGACTTCTCCAGAGCGTTGGGCGGTGCAGGCGCGCCAGGGTCACGGTATTTTTGGTGTGGACATGAAAATTGTTGACCCTGACGGCGTAGAGCTGCCTTGG
>JANOWB010000075.1:0-3551 GCA_031417695.1 Polaromonas sp. | reverse complement strand
CACATATCGATCGCCGCAATCGGATTGTCGTGCGCAATGTAGTCCTCGATGGCTTGCAGGCTTTCCCAGTACTGCGGCTTGCGCAGCACTTGTAAAAGCCGCTTCACTTTTTAGCAGCCAATGCTTGACGCTGTTTAAGTTTTTGCTCGCGAATGCTGTCCCACACTTTGGGTGATAGTGCAGGCCGCTGGTCTGCCCGCGCAGCTTCTACTTTGGCTTTAAACCACGTGTCATATTCCACAATGCTTTTGAGTGAATCGCGCACCAGCTGTGACACCGTCGTTTCGTTGTGCAGGGCGTATGACTTGAGCGCGAAATATTGCGACTTGGGCAGGTCAACGTTCAGGCGTTGAGTGCCTTCAGGTGTTGCGTTTTGCGTCATGATTTGAGTAAATGCATAAAGCATCATATTAGCAAAAGTCGGCCATTCAAAAAGTCGGCCATTCACTTAGCGCATGATGCGTGCACGCTCACTTGCAACTTTTAGCCCAGCCCCAATATCTCACCAGAACACCCAAAAATCCGTTAACGACTAAAAAAAGAAAGTGACCGCATGGTTCCGCACCTGATTACAGCCACCAACCCTCCCATTGACGAGCTTGAGCAGCGCATTTTGGACTCGATGCCAGCCATTGAGCGCTGGTTTCGTCTTGAATGGATGGAGCACACGCCGCCGTTTTATTGCTCGGTTGACGTGCGGCATGCGGGGTTCAAGCTGGCACCGGTTGACATTAATTTGTGCCCACACGGCTGGAACAACTTGACGCCTGAAATGCTGCCGCTGGCCGTGCAGGCGGCTATGGCGGCGATTGAAAAAATCTGCCCTGAAGCGCGCAACCTGCTCATCATTCCTGAAAACGAGCCGCGTGACACGTTTTATTGGGCCAATGTGCTGCAGCTCAAGCGCTTGTTTCACCAAGCGGGGCTGAATGTGCGTTTTGGCTCACTCAGTGCCACCACTGAAAAGCCGGTAACGATGAAGCTGCCGGGCGGCGAGTCGCTAACGCTAGAGCCGCTGCTGCGCACTGAGCGGCGCTTGGGCCTGAAAGATTTTGACCCCTGCACGATTTTGCTGAACAACGATTTGTCAACCGGTATTCCGGGAATTCTGGAAGATTTGCACGAGCAATTTTTGCTGCCGCCGCTGCACGCGAGCGGTTCGGTGCGCCGCAAATCGAACCACTACAAAGCCTATGAAGAAGTCACCAAGCGCTTTGCCAAACTGGTGGGCATTGATTACTGGTTGATTAACCCTGCGTTCACGTCTTGCGGCGAGGTTGATTTTGCGAACGCCGCCAGCGTTGAGCAACTGCGGGAGCACATCGATGCGCTGCTGGTAAAAATCAAGCGCAAGTACAAGGAATACGGCATAGCTGAGCGGCCATTTGTGGTGATCAAAGCTGAAGGCGGCGAAGACGGCGCGCACGGTGCGGGCATCATGATGGTGCGAGACGGCAAAGACCTGGACGCCATCGCGGCCAAAGTGCTGGGCAAAGCGGCCACCGAGAGCGCGGCCAAACTGGCGGCAAAGGCCACCAAAACCGGTAAATCAGCCACACCCGAAAAACCCGAAAAATCTACAAAGCTCGCGCACGCAGCGGTGCTGGCCGACATCATCATTCAAGAAGGTGTGCTGACCAATGAGCGCGTAAACGCGGCGGTAGCCGAGCCGGTGGTCTACATGATTGACCGGTTTGTGGTGGGCGGTTTTTACCGCATTCATTCAGGGCGTGGGCCAGACGAAAACCTTTGCACACCGGGTTCGAGCTTTGTTCCGTTGGCTTTCGCTGACAGTGGGCGCTTACCGCAGCCGGGCGAAAAGTCTGGCGCCAGCGGCCCCAACCGGTTTTACATGTATGGCGTGGTGGCGCGCTTGGCCATGCTGGCCGCCAGTTACGAGCTGGAGGCGACTGACCCCAACGCGGAAGTGTATGAATAAGCGCGCGTAAAAACGACTTCGTGGCAGCTGGGGTCGTGTGTTGACGGGTTTGGTCGTTAGCAGGCCAGAAATGCGGTTTTAGGCTTGTTTTCGATGTACTTTTGGCGTGTAGCCCAATAAATACGGGCGCGAGCGGCTCATTAATTCATAGCAAAAATGATCGACTCAAGGTAGTTGCTGCACTGCAACACAAACGGAATTAGTTGTACGCCAGCCGTGGGTGGTACTTGAAAGCGCTGCGGCTCGGTGCAAAATGAGCTTCCCCAAGCAACCCATTCCCGCCGCGCCACATTGGGCGGGACGTTTCTGTGTCAAGTCAAAAATCCTCTCTAGCGGCGCTTACTTTAGGCGCCATCGGTGTCGTTTACGGCGACATCGGCACCAGCGTCCTGTACGCGGTTAAAGAAGTTTTCAATCACGGTCACGTTGCTGTCACGCCCGACAACGTTTACGGGCTGATGTCGATTTTCTTCTGGACGATGACGGTGATTGTGTCCATCAAGTACGTGGCACTGGTGCTGCGGGCCGACAACAATGGCGAGGGCGGCTTGATTGCCATGCTGGCGCTGGCGTCCACCGCCGTGAAAGACAAACCCAAGCTGCGGCGCACGCTGCTGATCATCGGCATTTTTGGTACCTCGCTTTTTTATGGCGACGGCGTGATTACCCCGGCTATTTCGGTGTTGTCGGCCGTTGAGGGCCTGGAGGTTGTGTCGCCGGCATTTGCCCAAGGCGTGATTCCGATCACGCTGGCGATTTTGTTCGCGCTGTTTGCCGTGCAAAAAAACGGTACTGCGGGCATTGGCAAGTTTTTTGGCCCGATTACGCTGGTTTGGTTTTTGGTCATTGCGTTGCTGGGTGTCTCGCAAATCATTACCCAGCCCGAGATTCTGAAAGCGCTAAGCCCACACTATGCGGTGCTGTTCATGTGGGCCAACCCGGGCACCACGTTCATTATTTTGGGCGCTGTGGTGCTGTGCGTTACTGGGGCAGAGGCGCTGTACGCCGACTTGGGGCACTTTGGTAAAAAGCCGATTCGCCTGGCCTGGTTCAGCATCGTCATGCCTTGTTTGGTGCTCAATTACTTCGGCCAGGGCGCACTGCTGTTAAACAACCCTGCCGCTGTTAAAAATCCGTTCTATTTGATGGCCCCTGATTGGGCGCTGCTGCCGCTTGTGGGGCTGGCCACCATGGCCACCGTCATCGCCTCACAAGCGCTGATCACCGGCGCTTTTAGCGTTACCAAGCAAGCCATTCAGATGGGTTATTTGCCCCGCCTGCGCATTTTTCACACCAGCGTGCGCGACACCGGCCAAATTTACATGCCGTTCGTTAATTGGGGGCTGTTTGTGGTGATTGTGCTGGCGGTGGTGATGTTCCGCTCGTCCAGCAACCTGGCGGCGGCTTACGGCATTGCCGTATGTACTGACATGCTGATCACAACTGTCTTGACGTTTTATGTGATCCGCTACGGCTGGAAATATCCGCTGTGGTTGTGCCTTGCCGCAACAGGCGTTTTCTTTGTTGTGGATTTCGCGTTTTTTGCCTCCAACCTGATGAAGCTATTTGCGGGCGGCTGGTTCCCGCTGGTGATTGGCGGCGTGGTGTTCGC
>JANOWB010000074.1:0-4538 GCA_031417695.1 Polaromonas sp. | reverse complement strand
TCACTGGCGCTGGAATCGCCATGGCGCTTGAGCGCGCAATCGATGGCGGAATGATCGCATCCATCAACGCACGGCGCGATGCAGCGCCCAGCACGCTGAGCATGTGCGCCTGGGCGGCGTCATCGATGCCGATGTGGCGGGCGATGAACTCGGACGTGTTTTCTAGATCGGCTAACGGTTTGGCGGATTGCATCAGCATGGGGTTCTTTCGGTTTGACGAGGAAAAGACAATTTTTCGACGGTCTCGCTTCCAAAGAAAAATTAGCCCCCTCGGGGGGCAGCGAATTACACAAAGTGAAAAGCGTGGGGGCGTTGTTTAAGCGCTGGCCGAAAAAGCGCTGTAACTTGTCTCATCCATCAACGCATCCAGCTGCGACGCGTCAGACATCTTGACTTTGAAAAACCAGCCAGCGCCCAGCGGGTCAGAGTTGGCGAGTGACGGGTCGGCGCGCAGGGTCTCGTTCACCTCGAGCACTTCGCCAGCTACTGGCATGTACACGTCGGCAGCAGCTTTGACTGACTCAACCACGCCTGCAGTTTCTTTTTGTGCAAACAAGGCGCCGACCTCGGGCAGGTCAACAAACACCACGTCGCCCAGCGCGTCTTGTGCGTGAACGGTAATGCCAACGGTGGCAATATCGCCTTCAATTTTTAGCCACTCGTGGTCTTCGGTGTATTTGATGGTCATGGGGTTTCTCCAATTAAAAAGTAAAAGACTTTGACAAAATTCAGCCGCGAAAGTAGTTGTTTGGCACAAAAGGCATAGCGCACACTTGCATCAGCACGGGCTTGCCGCGCACCATGGCGTTGACCTGCGTGCCGATGGATGCAAATTCAGGGCCAACGTAGCCCATGGCGACTGGCTGGTTAATGCTGGGGCCCAGCAGGCCACTGGTCACTTCGCCAATTAGCTCGCCCGTTAACGCGTGCAGAGCGGTGTGGTCCCGCACCGGCACGCGTTCAAGTGCCTTTAGGCCGACCCGTTTGCGGGCGAGTTGAGTAGGGTCAGCCAATTGCGCGAGTATTTTCTCAGCGCCTGGAAATCCACCAGCCCGTGCACCGCCTGTACGCCGTACTTTTTGAATCGCCCAGTTCAGGTTGGCTTCAATCGGTGTGGTGGTCTCGTCAATGTCGTTGCCGTACAAACACAAGCCAGCTTCTAACCGCAGCGAATTGCGCGCGCCCAAGCCGACGGGTTTGACTTCTGGTTGTGCCAGCAATGCGCGTGCCAGTTTTTCGGCCTGATCAGCATGTACTGAAATCTCAAAACCATCTTCACCCGTATACCCGCTGCGGGTCAAAAAGCAGTCGCAGCCCGCCACATCAAAACGTCCTCCAGTCATGAACACCAGCTTTTCAACGCCGGGTGCCAGGCGGCTGAGTGCGGTGACGGCTTGCGGGCCTTGCAGCGCAAGCAATGCGTAGTCAGGCATGGGCGTCACTTTGCAGCGTGTGCCAATTTTTTGCTGAATGTGAGCAATGTCCGCAACCTTGCAAGCACCGTTGACGATGATGAAAATGTCCTTGCCCGTGTTGAAAAACATCAGGTCGTCCATGATGCCGCCGGCGTCGTTGAGCAGCAGGCCGTAGCGTTGTTTGCCAATTGGCAGGTCGATCACATCCACCGGGATCAAGGTTTCAAAAGCGGCGGCTGCATCATGTCCTTCAAGGCGCAGCTGGCCCATGTGGGACACATCAAACAAACCTGCAGCCGCACGAGTATGAAGGTGCTCGGCCATCAGGCCGGCTGGGTATTGCACGGGCATCGAATAACCGGCAAACGGCACCATGCGTGCGCCAAGCTCAACATGCAAATCATGCAGCGGGGTTTTCAGCAATGGGTCAACAGGGGACAAAGCAATTCTCCGAGGGGCAAACGTATACCGTGACTTAACATCACGCTCTGCCCCTGCTGTCCCGGGTACCTGAGAGATTCACCCGACGATGCGGGTTTGCTCCTTCGGTGGGTTGCAGCGGCTGCAACCTCTCTCCAGTAGGGAACGCCTGAAACGCAGTGCGCCTAAGGCGGTTGTCAGTCCTTTTGCCTGAGCGTTCAATGCACCATTGTGGGTAGCACTTGCGCCTTCGGCGGCTCTCCTTTTGAGAACACTCTCCTGACGTTTTTAGTTTAACCGAAACCTATTTAGAGTACACCAGGTCCCGTAAAAACAGCGACAGCTGCGGCACATACGTCACCACCATCAGGCAGGCCAGAATCACCAGCACGAATGGCACGAGATACACCACAATCTTGTCGAGTGAAATTTTCGCCACCGTGCACGCGGCAAACAGGTTAACGCCAAACGGTGGGGTGATCATGCCCAGTGCTAAATTCACCACCATGATCAAACCAAAGTGCACCGGGTCAATGCCAAAGTGAATCGCCACGGGCGCCAAAATCGGTGCCAGCACAATGATGGCGGCGCTGGTTTCAATGAACATTCCGATGATGAACAGCGCACCGTTCACACCCAGCAAAAACAGAGCTGGGGACTGCAACACCGCTTCTAAATAGCGGCCAATTGCATCAGGCACACCCGCGCGGGTGATCAAAAACGCAAACAGCCCGGCGTTGGCGATGATGAACATGATCACCGCGCTAGACAGTACTGACTTGCGCAAAATCACCATCAAATCTGGCACCTTAATTTCACGGTAAATCACCATGCCAACGATCAACGCGTAAAACACGGCAACGGCCGATGCTTCTGTCGGCGTGAAGATGCCGCCATAAATACCGCCCAAAATAATGACTGGCATCAGCAGCGCCCAACCGGCCTGCCAGGCGGCTTTGCCAAACGGCAAACGGCCATCGCCATCGTTCTTGCCCCAGCCCTTCCAGCGGCAGTACAGGTGCACAAACAGCATCAACGCCAGGCCAATGAACAGGCCAGGGCCAAAGCCGGCAATGAATAGCTCGCCAATTGACACCTCAGCGCTCACGCCGTACAAAATCATCGGAATCGATGGCGGAATGATCACGCCCAGCTCCGCGCTGGTGGCTTGCAGTGCAGCGGCATAACCTACGGGGTAGTGGTGCTTGATCAGCGCCGGAATCAAAATCGCGCCGATGGCAAAAGTAGTCGCAACTGATGAGCCCGACACCGCCGCAAAAATCATGCAGGTCAAAACGCAGGTCATGGGTAAGCCGCCCTGCACACCGCCGACGATGGACTTCGCAAACTCCACCAGGCGGCGCGATATGCCGCCGGTTTCCATCAGGTTACCCGCCAAAATGAAAAACGGAATCGCCGCGAGTGGAAATTTATTGATACTTGAGAACATTTCCTTCACGGAAATCAGCATGTTCGCGTTGCTGGCTTGAATGCCAAGAATCGACGCCAGACCAATTGAAACCGCTACTGAAATCGTCAGCGCAAAACACAGCACCATCGTGCAAACCATAACAATGCTCATTGCGCAGTCTCCAACTCGTTGCGTTGTGGGTCTAAAAAGTTGGCGACGATGCCCAACACGCTAAACATCGCTCCTACAGGCATGGCCACGTAGCCCCAAAACATCGAGATAGATTCCAGCCCCGCCATCGACTGCACACGCCCGCGCATCGAGTAGTCCCAGCCCCACCAAATAATGACGCTGATTAATGCCAGTGCAGCCAGGCAAACCACGGCGTCTAGTATGCGTTTGATCTTGGGTGGGCTCCAGCGGTACAGCACGTCCACGCTGACCATCGCACCTTGCCTGAAGGCCATGGGGATGCCCATAAAAACCATCCAGATCAAACTGAGGCGAATCAAAATTTCGCTCCATTCAGCGGGCTGCGCCAGAACAAAACGCGTGATGATCTGGAACATGCCCAGGCACGAGGCGATCACCAGCATGACACACGCTACCCACATCGAAAACTGGGTGGTTCGGTGCTCCAAACTCAGGAAAGCTTGTTTCACGCGTTTTTCCTCATTAAGTATCATTTTTCATCATAAAAAAGCCCGCTAACCCAATAAATACGGGCGCGGGCAGCTACTAAAAAAGTAGCATATATCAGTCGCTTACTTTACCGCCCGAATCGCGTCCAGGTTGGCTTTGCCGAATTGCTTTTCAAAATCGGCGTTGACCGGCGCCAGCATGGCTACAAACTTCGACTTGTCGACGTTGTCAATCACCGTCATGCCTTTTGCGCGCAGCTCAGTGACGCCAGTGGCGTCGTCGGCGTCAACCCGCGCGCGATTGGCTTTGGTGCCTTCTTTGGCGGCTTCGATAAAGGCTTGCTTGTCAGCGGCGGTCAGTTTGTCAAATGACGCTTTGTTCATAACAAAAATGGCCGGTGAGTAAACGTGACCCGTCAGGCTCAAGTGTTTTTGCACCTGGTCAAACTTGGCCGACATGATGACTGACAGCGGATTTTCTTGCCCGTCAACCGTGCCTTGTTGCAGCGCGGTAAACACCTCCGGGAAGGCCATCGGCGTGGTCACAATGCCTAAGCCTTTATACGCAGCAATGTGCACTGGGTTTTCCATGGTGCGCATCTTCAGGCCCTTCAAATCCTCGGGGGCTTTGACATCACGCTTGCTGTTGGT
>JANOWB010000073.1:0-3228 GCA_031417695.1 Polaromonas sp. | reverse complement strand
CTCCAACGGTGAGCGCAGCAGGCTCAGGCCTTCGATGTCTTGCGCATCATCGAACGGGCCATGCTCGCGAACGAACGCGGGCGAAGCCAGCGGGGTCACGCCGTCTTTCATGAGGCAAACATGCTCAACGTCGGCATAGCGGCCGGTGCCGAAGCGCACCATCAAATCAGCGTCTTCGGCAATCACGTCCAGCAAGGGAATAGACACCTGCAGCGTCAAATCGATTTCGGGGTAAGCCTGAGTGAACTGCCGCAGCCGCGGAATCAATATCGACCGGGCAAAAGTCGGCGTGACCGCTATGCGAAGCTTGCGTTTGCCGGGCGAGCTGCTTTGGCCCGCCGCACCCGGAAACTTTTGCAGCGTAGCCAGCCCATCACGGACATGAGCCAGGTATTCGCTGCCCTCGGTCGTCAACGAAAAATCCGCCCGGCCAAACAATTTGGTGCCAATTATCTGCTCTAGCTGCTTGACGCGGTGGCTGACCGCGCTGGGCGTTACGCACAGCTCTTCGGCGGCCTGCGTCACGCTGCGCAGACGGGCGAGCGTCTCAAACGTCAGCAGGCACTGAATGGGGGGAATGCGGGCTTGGCTCATAGATCAAGTATCGCGGCTGAGCTGCTCATCTACTCGCCTGCTCGTCAGCTACGAGCCCGATGCGGCGCGAAAAAACCGGCCAGCATGACCAACAACATGGCAACTGCCGCCGCCCAAGTCGCGTTGCGCCAAAAAGCAGGCGCTGGCCGAACCACATTGACCTCACTGACAAAAATCGTTTCACATGCGCCGTCGCCCGTGTCGGTTCGCACTGTGCTGGTTCCGCGAAAAAAATTGCCCCCGCTTTGATGCTTGTAGCTGGCAAGCTGCCCCTTAAGCTGAATTTGATCGCCAATGCGTACGTTACGCAACTTCTTGGCCAAGTTCACGTCGTCGGTCAGCAAATGGTTGTTGGAGATTCTGTTGATGTCAAAGGCTTGCATCGCTTCGTTGCTGGACGTTTGCCAGTTACACGTCCATTGACTGCTGGAAAAAGAAATATTTTGGTACGCGCCGCCTAGCGCATTGCTGCCCCACACCACACACAGGTCGGTAACGTTCAAATTGTCTTTCCATGCCGCATGAACGTAGTCCCACCACGTGTCGGCGTTGTGCTTGCTCACCACCAAACCGTAAATTTCGTAGCGGTGCGATGGCTCAATGAAATAGGTAATACCCCCGGCAGATTTGGTAAATGCCGCCGGCGCAATAGCCTGCTGCAAAGGTTCGTTGTTGAGCTCGGCGCGCAGCAGGCCCACGGCGGGCAAATTGGAATAGTTGTAAAGCCCGGCCACCAGAACTGCAGCGCATGCGGCAAATGAAATTTTGAGCACAGCTAGCCTACCGCCGAATCATTTAAAGATTACCGTCTTGTGCCCATTGAGCAGCACCCGGTGTTCGCTGTGCCACTTAACGGCTTTGGCGAGCACGCGGCTTTCGGTGTCTTTGCCGCGCGCGGTCAGGTTTTCGGGCGTGTCTTTGTGGTCGACGTGGGTTACGTCTTGCTCAATGATCGGGCCTTCGTCTAAATCGGTGGTGACGTAATGCGCCGTGGCGCCAATGACTTTAACGCCGCGCTCATGCGCCTGGTGATACGGCTTGGCGCCCTTAAAGCTGGGCAACATGCTGTGGTGAATGTTGATGGCGCGGCCTGCAAGGTTGGCACACAAATCATTGCTGAGTACCTGCATGTACCTAGCCAGCACCACCAATTCAGCGCCTTCTGACTCAATGATTTCAAGCTGCTTGGCCTCGGCTTGGGCTTTGGTTGCAGTGCTGACGGCAATATGGTGAAACGGCACGTTGTAGCTGGCTGCCAGCTGATAAAAGTCGCGGTGGTTGCTGATGATGGCGCGCACGTCAATGGGCAGCAAACCCGATTTGGCCCTGAACAGCAAGTCGTTCAGGCAATGGCCATCGCGGCTGACCATGATGACGCAGCGCATCGCTGATTCGGTGGAATGCAGCTTGAACTGCATGGCAAACGGCGCGGCGAAAGCCGACAGGTCTGCTTGCAATTGGTCACGGGTCAGCGCGTCACAAGCAAACTGCACCCGCATGAAAAAGAAGCCGGTAGCTGGGTCGTTGTACTGGGCGGCTTCTTCAATGTTGCCTTGACGCTCCAGCAAAAAACCTGAAACAGCATGAACAATGCCCATGCGGTCAGGGCAAGAAAGGGTCAAAATATACGCAGGGGTCATAAGCGCCAAATTGTCGCAGGTCAGTCCGCTGCAGCCGCATTGGTGTCAGAATGCAAATGCTGACCAAAAAGTCAAGTTATTGGGTTTATCTTTCACAGCTTTCACAGCTTAATTTGGAGAGAAGTCATGGCGTATCAAGATTTCAACATGGACCACCAATGGCTGCCGTTCACCCCGAACCGCAGCTTTAAGAGCGACCCACGCGTGTTTGTGGCCGCCGACGGGTGCGAGTTCACCACCCACGACGGCAAAAAAGTCATTGATGGCATCTCAAGCCTGTGGTGCGTAACGGCGGGGCACAACCGCAAGCCGATCAACGAAGCGATTAAAAAGCAGCTCGACACACTGGACTACGCCACGGCGTTTCAAGCCAGTAATGACCAAGCCTTTAAAGCGTCGGAAATGATTGCCGCCATGGCGCCGGGCGATTTGAACAAGGTACTGTTTTGTAGCTCGGGCTCAGAAGCAGCCGACACCTCGATGAAAGTGGCGCTGGCCTACCACCGCGCGCGGGGTGAGGGCCACCGCAATATGTTTATTGGCCGGGAGCGTGGCTACCACGGCGTGGGTTTTGGCGGCATGAGCGTAGGCGGCATTCCGGCTAACCGCAAGGCGTACGGCACGTCGCTGTTGCCACGTGTTGACCACATGCGGTTCATTCATGATCCGGTGAATCATGCCTACATTCACGGCGCTGAGCCAGAGTGGAAAGAAGACATTCTGCTGGAGCTTGAAAACCGCATTTTGCCGCTGCATGACCCGAGCAACATTGCTGCGGTGATTGTGGAGCCCATCGCAGGCAGCGCAGGCTGGTACTTGCCGCCCGAGGGCTACGTCAAGCGTTTGCGCGAGATTTGCGACAAATATGGCATTTTGCTGATTTTTGATGAAGTGATCACCGGCTTTGGCCGCCTGGGCTGCAACTTTGGCGCAGACTTTTACGGTGTGGTGCCTGACATGCTGAACTTCGCCAAATGCGTGACCAACGGCGTGA
>JANOWB010000072.1:0-18880 GCA_031417695.1 Polaromonas sp. | reverse complement strand
AGTTTTTGCCCACAGC
Organism: Polaromonas sp.; assembly: GCA_031417695.1. Classification (GTDB taxonomy): domain Bacteria; phylum Pseudomonadota; class Gammaproteobacteria; order Burkholderiales; family Burkholderiaceae_C; genus Polaromonas. The sequence continues at coordinate 18,864 of JANOWB010000072.1, read as the reverse complement.
CGAAGTGGCGGGCGAATTCGATGTGCGCACCGATAAGCCGATTTTGCGCATCAGCCGTCGCCACCACGGCAATGTCAAAAGTAGCGTGTTGACCCAAGACTTTGTACACGGCGCCGACTACGCCATGCTGGCCAATGCAGCAGCTACGTTCAAAGACCTGATTGGCGAGGGCGGCAAAGTGATGCGCGGCGAAGGCGAGCGCCAAAAAGAAGAAAAGATTGGCGACTTCCGCCAGGCCATGAAGTGGCTGGTGGGCCAGGCAGAAAATGCGACCAGCCGCCAGCGATACAAAGGTTTGGGCGAAATGAACCCCGCGCAGTTGTGGGAAACCACCATGGACCCCGCCGTGCGCCGCTTGCTGCGGGTGCAGATCGACGATGCGATCGAGGCCGACCGCGTGTTCACGATGTTGATGGGCGACGAGGTAGAACCGCGCCGTATCTTCATTGAAACCAATGCGCTGCGTGCGGCCAACATTGACACTTGAGTGTGGACTGTCAAGCTTTGTCCCCTACTTTGTCACCCACTTTGTCGCTCATCAACGCTATATATTTAATAGCTGCTCGCGCCCGTATTTATTGAGTAAAAGCTCTGATTTATGCTGATTTTCGGCACAAATTAGTATAAATCAGCATAAGTAGCCCCTTTACCGCACGCCATGTCATTGTTGCCTCCACTGTCTGTTTTGCCCCAATACCTGTTTCCCAAGCAGGCGCTAACCGCGTTTGCTGGGTGGGTAGCAGGCAAGGAGCGCGGCTGGGTGACCACGGAGATTATTCGCCGCTTTGTAGCCAAGTACCAGGTCAACATGGCCGAGGCGTTGAACCCAGACATCAGCAGCTACGCGAGTTTTAATGATTTTTTTACGCGTGCGTTGCAACCCGGCGCGCGGCCATTGGCCAGCGCTGATTGGGTTTGCCCAGTCGACGGCGCGGTCAGTCAGTTTGGCGGCTTGGAAGGCGAGCAGATTTTTCAGGCCAAAGGCCACCGTTACTCAGCCACGGCTTTGGTGGGTGGTGACGCCACACTGGCAGCGCGTTTTGAAGGTGGCAGTTTTGCTTGCTTGTACCTGAGCCCCAAGGACTACCACCGCATTCACATGCCGTGCAAGGGCCGCTTGATGCAGATGATTTATGTGCCGGGCGATTTGTTTTCAGTCAACCCCACCACGGCGCAAGGCGTGCCGGGCCTGTTTGCCCGCAATGAGCGCGTGGTGTGCGTGTTCGAGTCCGCGCATGGCCCATTTGTGATGGTGCTGGTCGGCGCCACTATCGTTGGCAGCATGGCCACTGTGTGGCACGGGCTGGTGAACCCGCCGCGCTTGCCCACCGTTAAAACCTGGCATTACGCAGACAAAAAGGTTGAATTGCAACGCGGTGAGGAAATGGGCAGGTTTTTGTTAGGCTCAACGGTGGTGATGCTTTTCCCTAAAGCGCCTTTGATGTTCTCACCGTTGTGGGCGCCCGGCCAAGCTATCCAAATGGGCGAGGCGATGGCCAACTTCAAGGAGCTTTCATGAACGCACCTCTGCACAAAGAAATCCCCGCTCACCTGCTGGACGCGGCCGTTGCCCTCAGCCAGGTCAGCGCGCAATGGGACGGCGACATTGTTCAGCAAATCAGTGACTACATCGCCATACCCGCCAAGTCACCCGGCTTTGACGCCGACTGGAAGGCGCATGGCTACATAGACACCGTGATGCGCAACGCTGCCAGCTGGGTTGAGGCTCAAAAAGTGGAAGGCTTGACGCTGGAAGTGATTCGCCTGGACGGCCGCACGCCAGTGTTGTTTTTTGAGATTCCCGCCACCCGCGCCGACTCGACGTCGACGGTGCTGATGTACGGCCACCTGGACAAGCAACCTGAATTCACCGGCTGGCGTAGCGATTTGGGGCCGTGGACGCCCAAGTACCAGGACGGCAAACTCTACGGGCGTGGCGGCGCAGACGACGGCTATGCGGTGTACGCCAGCATTGCAGCGGTGCAGGCGCTCAAAGCGCAGAACGTTGCTCACCCGCGCATTGTTGGGTTGATTGAAACTTGCGAAGAAAGCGGCTCGTACGACTTGCTTCCGTATGTGGATGCGCTGCGCAAACGCCTGGGCGAAGTGGCGCTGGTGGTGTGCCTGGACTCTGGTGCGGGCAACTATGACCAGCTGTGGCTGACCACCAGCCTGCGCGGCATGGGCGGCGGCGTGTTGAAGGTCGAGGTGCTGGACGAAGGCGTGCACTCAGGCGACGCCAGCGGCGTTGTGCCGTCCAGCTTTCGCATCATGCGCCACGTGCTGGACCGGTTAGAAGACAGCGCCACTGGCCGTTTGCTGCCGCAGAGTTTTCATTGCGCTATTCCCGCTGACCGAATGGCGCAGGCCAAAGCCACCGCCGCCACGCTGGGCGACGAGCTGTACAAGCGCTTTCCGTGGGCGCACTACGACTGCGAAGGTTCAAGCGCTTTTACGCTGCCCATGACGACCGACCCGCTCGAGGCGTTGCTGAACCGCACCTGGCGGCCTACGCTGAGCGTGACCGGCGCGGAAGGTTTTCCGGCGCTTAAAGACGCGGGCAATGTACTGCGGCCATACACGGCGTTCAAGTTGTCGATGCGTTTTCCGCCGCTGGTGGATGCGGCCGTAGCCGTGCAAGAGCTGAAAAAGCTGCTCGAAGACAACGCGCCCTACAACGCCAAAGTCACCTTTGAAGGCGGCGGCGGCGCCACCGGCTGGAACGCACCGGCCAGCACCGACTGGTTTGACAACGCGCTCAATGTTGCGTCGCAAAACTTTTTTGGCGCGCCCTGCGGCACCATTGGCCAAGGCGGCACGATTCCGCTCATGAACATGTTGAGCAAGGGCTTTCCGACCGCGCAAATGATGGTGTGCGGCGTGCTCGGCCCCAAAAGCAATGCGCACGGGCCGAACGAGTTTTTGCACGTGCCGTACGCTAAAAAGCTCACAGCGGCAGTCGCGCAGGTCATTGCGCGCGTGCCAAGCTAGCTGAGGCGGACAAAGCCAAACCCCTGCATGGATATTCGCGTTCTTTCCCCGTTAACCGCCAGTGATGGTGAAAACCTGGCGCTGTACCGCTGGGTTGATGAAGAGTCGTCTAAAGAAGCCGCCAAGCAGGCACAGGCCACCCGCGGCGTGGTGCTGCTGGTGCACGGTTTGGGCGAGCATGCCGGGCGCTACGACGCGGTGGCCAGCATTTTGCGGTCTTGGGGCTTCGAAGTGCGCGGTTACGACCAGCGCGGGCACGGCCAGTCTGGCGGCAAGCCTGGAACGCTGCCGGCCCTTGATTCGCTGTTAACTGACCTCGAAGATGTGATCGACGACGTGCGCAGCTACTACCCCAAAGAGCCGTTGATTTTGCTGGGCCACAGCCTGGGTGGGCTGGTCGCCAGTCGATTCGTGTCGCTCAAGCGCAGACCGGTTGATGCGCTGGTGTTGTCTTCTCCGGCGCTGGATGCTGGCTTGGGCGCAGTGCAACGGCTGTTGTTGGCCGTGCTGCCAGGCCTGCTGCCGAATTTAACGGTTGGCAACGGCCTGAACGCACAGTATTTGTCGCACGACGCGCGGGTGATTCGGGCTTACCAAGCGGACCGGCTGGTGCATAACCGCATGTCGCCGCGCCTGGGTAAGTTTATCGCCACTGCTGGGCCGGCAGTGCTGGCAGCGGCTGCCACTTGGCGCGTACCCACGCTGCTGATGTACGCAGGCGATGACAAATTGGTCAACCCGAACGGGAGCCGCCGCTTTGCGAAGGCTGCAGCTGCCTCGCCGTCGGTTGTGCCCGGGTGCGTGACGGCCCAGTGTTTTGACGGGATGTACCACGAGCTTTTTAACGAGCTGCAGCCTGCGCCGGTGTTTATGGCGCTAAAGGCCTGGTTAGACGTTAAATTTAAGCAAAATAAGGCTGTAGCGCAATAAATACGGGCGCGAACAGCTATTTAACAAATAGCAGTTCACATGCCGCTGACCTGCTGCCTGCTTCACCCGCCATGCCGCCGCGTAAAACTCAACTTGATTCGCTGGCAGTTTGCTTGCTGCTGGGTTGCTGCGCGCTGTGGGGTTTGCAGCAGGTATTGATCAAAGCCACGATCACCGAGATACCGCCCATGTTTCAAGCGTCGCTGCGTTTGGGCGGCGCCACCGCGCTGCTGTGGTTGTGGTGCGCGCTGCGCGGCGTACCGCTTTTTAAACGCGACGGCTCGTTGGCCGCAGGTGTGTTGGCCGGGGCGCTGTTTGCGGGCGAGTTCGCCTGTATTTATGCGGGGCTGGTGCACACCACGTCATCGCGGCTGACCGTGTTTTTGTACACCTCGCCTTTTTGGGTGGCCATGCTGTTACCGCTGTGGGTCAAGGCCGAAAAACTGCGCAGTGTGCAGTGGCTGGGCTTGCTGTGTGCGTTTGGCGGCGTGGCGTTTGCGCTGCGTGAAGGCTGGCTGGCCGGGCCGGGCGTGGGCGCTGCCTCAACCGCGCTTGGCGACGCGCTGGGCTTGCTGGCCGGCCTGTTGTGGGCGCTGACAACCGTGGTCATACGCGCCACCCGCTTGAGCACCCTTGCGCCAGAAAAGCTGCTGTTTTACCAATTGGGCGTCAGTGCATTGGCCTTGCCTGTGCTGTCGGTAGCCCTTGGCGAGGTGTGGGTGTGGCAGTTCAGTAGCTTCGCCTTGACGTCGCTTTTTTTGCAAACCGCGGTCGGCGCTTTTGCCAGCTACCTGGTGTGGATGTGGATGCTGACGCGCTACCCCGCCACGCAAATGAGTGTGTTTGTATTTTTAACGCCGGTGTTTGCCTTGCTGTTCGGCTCGCTCTGGCTTAAAGAGGCGGTTACGCCCGGTTTGCTGGCCGGGCTGGCGGCGGTGGCGGCGGGCATTGTGCTGGTGAATCGGCGCCGCAGCACGTAGGGTTCAGGACTTGGGTCAGCCCGCCCGCAAGGCGTGCGCGGCGGCAAACGCCACGTACCAATCGAGGCATGCCGGGTTCGCCATGGCTTCTTTGTTCACCACTTTTTCCAGCGGTTGGCCGAGCAGCAGTTTTTTAATCGGCAGCTCCTGTTTTTTGCCCGACAGTGTTCGGGGCACTTCAGGCACCTCAAAAATGTCGTTGGGTAAAAAGCGCGGTGATAAGGCGGTGGCAATGGCGCTCATCAGCTTGGCTTTCATGGCCGCGTCTAGCGTTATGCCCGGGCGCAGCACGACAAACAGCGGCATGTAGCTGGCGCGCCCCAGGTATTCCAGATCGATCACCAGGGCGTCCAGCACCTCAGGCAGCGCCTCTACTGCGCTGTACAGCTCGCTGGTGCCCATCCTCAAGCCGTGGCGGTTGATGGTGGCGTCGCTGCGGCCGTAAATGATGCAGCTGCCCGAAGGTGTGATTTTCAGCCAGTCGCCGTGCCGCCAGACGCCGGGGTACATGTCAAAGTAACTGGATAAGTAACGGGCGCCTGGGCGGGGCGACGCGCCGGGCCGCCCCAAGCTAAGCCCGCGCCCCGCCGGGGGGTCGTCGGTATCGCCGACAGGGGGCTCAATATCCCCCCAAAAATACAAAGGCATCGATGGAATGGGTTGCGTACACACCAGCTCACCCACTTCGCCGGTAACGGGCTGAGCAGACTCGTTCCAGGCCTGAACGGCACAACCGAGCAGGCGGCATTGCATTTCCCCGGGGACAAGCGGCAACTCACGGTTACCGCCGATGAACGCACCCGCAAAATCAGTGCCGCCCGAAATATTACAAAACCACATATCGGGCGTACCCAAACCGGCAAATTGATCAGTAGCCCACAGTTGCGCTTCAACTGACAGCGGCGAGCCGGTAGAGCCGAGCGCCCGTATCCGCGACAAGTCCCCGCATACAGACAAATCAACCCCGGCCTTCATGCAGTTGGCAAAAAACGCCGCGCCCGCGCCAAAAAAAGTCACGCGCGTTTGTGCGGCAAATCGCCACAACGTGGTCCAGTCGGGCTGCGTTCGGCTACCAACGGGGCCTTCCGATTTCGTTCCACCGGGGTTGCCATCAAAAATCACGCAGGTGGTGCCATTGAGCAAGCCGCTGATTTGCGCGTTCCACATCACCCAGCCGGTTGAGCTGTACCAGTGATAACGCTCGCCCAGCGAATTGGCGGCGTAGCTGCAGCCCACGTCGTTGTGCAGCACCTTGTTGGCCAGCGCCACCACCACAATGCCGCCGTGGCCATGCACGATGGGCTTGGGCAAGCCGGTGGTGCCGCTGGAATACACGATCCACAGCGGGTGGTCAAATGGCAGCCACAGCGGTGAAAAAGCGGCTATTTTTTCAGCATTTTCAATATCTAAAAGCGCTTTAGACCAAGTAATACGGGCGCGACCAGCTTCTGAATTAATAGCAACAGGCGTATCAAGAACAATCACGTGACGAACTGAAGGCAAGCCGGCGCACAGCGCGTCGACGACGGCGCTGCGGTCAAACTGCTTGCCGCCGTAAGTAACACCGTTTGTGGCAATCAGCACGGTCGGCGCAATTTGCTGAAAGCGGTCAAGCACCGCGGCGGCGCCCATGTCTGGGGCGCAAATGCTCCACACGCCGCCAATGCTCGCGGTTGCCAAAAAGGCGATGGCCGCCTCTTCAATATTGGGCAAATACGCGGCCACGCGGTCGCCGGGTTGCACGCCTTGCGCCTGCAAGTGCAGCGCCAGTGCAGCCACGCGGTTTTTTAACTCGGGCCAGCTCAGCTCGTTGGCGGGCTGCCCGCTGGCCAGGCTGGCCTCGTCATGGCTGATGATGGCCGGGTAGCCCGCTGCGTGCGCCGCATCAACATGGCGAAACACCTGCGCGGCGTAGTTGACTTGCGCACCCGCAAACCACTGCGCGCCGGGCATGTGCGACTGCGTTAACACCGCGCTGTGCGGCGTGGGCGACTGTAAGTCAAAGTAGTCCCAAATGCTTTGCCAAAACGCGCTCAGGTCGGTGATAGACCACTGGTGCAGGTCGGCGTAGTTGTCAAAAGCAATGCCGCGCTGCTTTGCCAGCCAGTGTTGATACAGGCGAATTTGGGGCACATACGGTGCCGGGGACGCCCCGTGCGCGGCCAGTGGCGCAATTGCGCTCAAACTTGCAGGGTAAGTCAAGAACTGGCGTTCGCGGTGGCCTTGTGCAGAGCCGCCTGCGTTGCCGCAAGTTGTTGCTCCAGCGCAGTGCGCTCTGCAATTTCTTGGCTCAAGGCTTGATTAACCTCTGCAAGGTCCTGTGCGGTGTCATGAATCTTGACCTCCAGTGCGTCAGTTTTTTGCAGGGCCTGCGCTACTTCGCCGGTCTGAACGTCGTCAGGGAGCTCTTGCTTGAGCACGGTGTTGATCACCAGCAGCTCGTCGGCTGACTGCATAACGGTAGCGGTAGCAGCAACGTTTTGATCCAGCGCGCGTTGAAGCGGTGGCTCGGTGGCCGGTTGTTGTACGGGCTGCTGACTGGCGCTGGCAACGGGGTGTGGGGTAGCAGTCATGGCGGTTACCTGTAATACCTATTAGGATGATTGGAATTAGCAGCCAATATAGTACCGCTACATCGCATAGAAAGCCCGCATGTCCATCTGGAAGCAACCTGTTACCGTGCAACTGTTGACAGCCAACAGCATCAATACCGCCACTGATTATTTGGGCATTGAATTTATCGAGGTGGGCGATGACTTTATATCAGCGCGGGTTCCCGTTGACCACCGCACCATTCAGCCGTATGGGCTGCTGCACGGCGGTGTGTCGGTGGTGCTGGCTGAAACGCTGGGCTCTTGCGGCGCGGCTTATGCAGCGCCTGCGGGCCACCGGGTGGTAGGGCTGGACATTAACGCGAACCACCTGAAAAGCGCGACCAGTGGTTGGGTGACTGGCGTTGCCCGCCCGGTGCACATTGGCCGCACCACACAGGTGTGGGCCATTGAGCTGCACAACGACAAAGGCGAGTTGACTTGTGTGTCGCGCATCACGATGGCGGTGTTGGCGCCGCGCTAGCCGGGCATGCTGAGCAGGCCGTTTTTAAGGTAAATTTAAGCCTGTAGGCCAACAAATACGGGCGCGAGAAGCTATTGAAATAGTAGCAATTATTCTTCAGCCGCGTTCGCCATGCGCTCGTTTATTTTTTAGCAGCATTCGCCATGCGCTCGCTTTTCCAGTACACGTCGTCGCCGCCATCCATGCGGTTAAGCACGCGCGACAACACAAACAGCAGATCGCTCAGGCGGTTCAAGTACTGGCGCGGCGCATCTTTCAATGCCTCAGCCGAGCCCAGCGCCACCACTGCCCGCTCTGCACGGCGGGCCACGGTGCGGCACACGTGGGCGAGCGATGCGGCGCGCGAGCCGGCGGGCAAAATAAATTCAGCCAAGCGCGGCAGTGCAGCGTTGTGTTCTTCCAGCGCGGCGTCAAGCTCGGCCACCGCTTCGGGTTTGAGCAACTCGTAGCCCGGAATGCTGAGCTCACCGCCTAAATTAAAAAGCTGGTGTTGAACCTCCACCAATAGGGAGCGAATGCCGTCAGGCATGGCCTCGCACAGCAATACGCCAATGCATGAATTGAGCTCGTCGACATCGCCCATGGCGTGCACGCGCAGGCCGTCTTTGCTGACGCGGGTGTTGTCGCCCAGGCCGGTGGTGCCGTTGTCGCCAGTGCGGGTTGCTATTTGGGTAAGTCGGTTAGCCATGTGTGTTGCCAATAGGTAGGTGAAAGGGCATAACTGATTGCCGTGTGGCCGTTACGTTGAGCTAAAAAGTGTGTCTCAGCGCCGCATCATGTTGCTGGGGAAACGCATTGCAAAATGACTGGATGCCACAGCTTTTTTGCGTTGCAATGGTGGCTCCTTAACTTTGAAAGACTCTAGGTATGTCCATTACAACCAAGCGCAACAAGTATTTTATTCCCAACTTTGAAGCCAGCAGCGTGGTGCTGATTGCGGCACTGGCCATCGGCGCTTTAGGTGCTGTGACAGTAGCGCATGCCCAAACGCCTGCCCCTGCAGCAACACCCGCACCGGCGCCTATGGCCGGAGGCACCAAAGCCACGGCAAAAGACCTGGATGCTGCTTTTGCGCGTGCTGACGTTAACAAGGACGGCAAGCTGGACAAGAAAGAAGCTGAAATGATGCCGGCCATTGCCGAGCGTTTCGACCAGCTGGACGGCAACGCCGATGGTTTCCTGTCCCGTGAAGAGTTTGGCAAGGCTGCAGGCTCTTAAGCGCTATTTTTAACCCGACAAGCCTGCCGCCCTTCACAGGTTGGCAGGCTTTTTTGCGTGGTTTTATATCGCCGCGTTTGGCCCTGCAGGGCTTAAGGGGCACCGTTTTGACGAGGGCGGTGCGCTGAGCGCGCCAGCTCCAAGCATGTAAAAATGTCAACAGGCAGAGCGCCAAGCGTTCAGCCCGCTTTGCACCATCGATACGCGGTTATACCCAGCTGGAGAACCTTTCATGAATGCCCCACTGCCGAGTCATTTGATCCCTGAAATCGCCCAGCGCGAAACGCCTGCCGCGCTTATCGACGCACTTAAAAGCCGCTTCGCAGAGCGCTGCTCTACTGCCTTGGTGGTGCGTGAGCAGCATGGCCGGGATGAATCGTCGTTTGCCGCGCCGCCGCCGTCAGCTGTGGTGTTTGCTGAAAGCACGCAAGACGTGTCCGACGCCGTGAAACTGGCCGCACTGCACAACGTACCTGTGATTCCATTTGGCGTTGGCACCTCGCTTGAGGGCCACCTGCTGGCCGTGCAAGGCGGCATCAGCATTGACGTGAGCCGCATGAACAACGTGCTGCAAATCAACGCTGAAGACTTAACCGTGACTGTGCAAGCCGGTGTGACGCGCAAGCAATTGAACGAAGCCGTGAAAAGCACCGGTTTGTTTTTTCCGATTGACCCTGGCGCTGACGCTACGCTGGGCGGCATGAGCGCCACGCGTGCCAGCGGAACGAATGCCGTGCGCTACGGCACCATGCGTGAAAACGTGCTGGCGCTTGTTGTGGTCAGAGCCAGTGGCGAAGTGATTCGCACGGGGACCCGCGCCAAAAAATCATCAGCGGGCTACGACCTGACGCGGCTGATGGTGGGCAGCGAAGGCACGCTAGGCGTGATTACAGAAGTCACTGTCAAGCTGTACCCTTTGCCCGAAGCTATTAGCGCTGCGGTGTGTTCTTTCCCGAGTATTGAAGCAGCCGTTCGCACCACGATTGAAGTGATTCAAATGGGCATACCGATTGCGCGGGTGGAGCTGATCGATGGCAACACCATCCGCATGGTGAACGCGCATTCAAAAACCACGCTGCGCGAATCTCCTATGCTGCTGATGGAATTTCATGGTTCGCCCAACAGCGTAAAAGAGCAGGCTGAGCTGGTGCAGGAAATCGCCAGCAACCATGGCAGCGACGCGTTCGAGTGGGCCAGCACGCCCGAAGAGCGCACACGGCTGTGGGCGGCGCGGCACAACGCGTACTTTGCCGCGATTCAGTCGCGCCCCGGCTGCCGTGCGATTTCAACCGACACCTGCGTGCCGATATCACGCCTGGCCGATTGCCTGCTGGACTCCATCGCCGAGGTCGACGCGACCGACATTCCGTACTTTTTGGTTGGCCACGTAGGCGACGGCAACTTTCACTTCGGCTACCTGATCGACCCCAACATTCCTGAAGAACGCCGCATTGCGGAAGAGCTGAACCACAAGCTGGTGAGCCGGGCACTGGCGCTCGAAGGCACTTGCACTGGCGAGCACGGCGTGGGTTTGCACAAGATGGATTTTTTGGTGACCGAAGCCGGCGACGGCGCCGTCAATATGATGCGCACCATCAAGCGCGCGCTTGACCCGCAAAACATCATGAATCCAGGGAAGATTTTTACGCTTTGATGTCTCGTAGATGCTATAAATATAGGAGCTGCTCGCGTCCGTATCAATTGGGCTAAGGCATTAGAAAAGCATACAAAAGTGCCAAAAACCGTTTCTGAGAGGTGTTTGCAAGGTTTACCCGCCGGCGCAATGTGCCAACGCCAGTCGGTTACAGTTTGCCGGAGTTTGAATGGCTTGCTGAGGGCTCGATTAAGGGTTTGATTACGGGGTCGTCAATGCGAGATGCGCGGGGCGGTGCCTGCGCAAGCTCAGTGACGCTCCCGGCGCGCTGTACTTGCGGATAGTGTTACCAAACACGCTGTTCGTGTTACTGAAATTGCGTTTCGTTGCCTGAAAATGTCAACTATTTGGCATCTGCTGTAACGCAATGAAATAATAATTAGGACTTACTCGGGAAGTAGGTCTTCAATAATGATTATTTCGATTACCTGTGCGGGCCTTGTTTGCGGCCATACACCTTTGCGTTTTCCGCTGTCAAAACGCTGCTTACAACTGCAAGTACGGAAACCTGTCCTTGCCGTAGCCGTCGCAGGTCTGTACTGTTTTGGCACGGGTGCGCTTGCGCAAGGGCTCGATGCGGGCCGTGTTTACGACTCGCTGCGAAGCCCTGGCGGGCAACAGCAGCGACCAATCGTGCCCGATGTTCAGCTAAAGCCGGGTGCGCAGTCTGCCGACTTGTCGCCAGTTGCGGGTGCGCAGGTGGATGTGAAGCAATTTAGGGTGGAAGGCGCGAAGCTGCTCTCGTCCGCCGCGATCACGGCGGCGCTTCAGTCTTTTTCGGGCCGCACATTGACCGTTATGCAGTTGCAGGAAGCGGCAGCGGCAGTGACGCAGCTGTATCGGGACGCGGGTTACATACTGGCTCGTGCCTTGGTGTTGCCGCAATCGATTCAAAACGGCGTTGTCACCATCACAGTCAATGAGGGCCGGCTCGACAAGCTCAATATTGCTAGCACCAAGACTGGCCAAGAGCCGCCAGAAGTTGTGCAAAACGGGTTGCGGCAAAGCATCAGCACCGATGGGGCCGTCAATTCATTGGCGCTTGAAGAGGGCTTGTTACTTGTCAATAACTTGCCAGGCAAAGGCCGCTCGTCTGCCGAAATTTCTCCCGATTTGCAGGGCGGCGGCGCAACGGTCAATGTCAATTACGCCTTTGCGGAACGTGTAGGTGGATCGGTGCAAGTTGACAGCGCGGGTAGCCGTTTTACCGGCCGCAATCGCCTTTTCGCCCAGGCAGTTATTAATGACCCACTTGGATTGGCGGACCAAGCGAGCATCGGGGTGTTCACGACCGGGTCTCTTTTGTCGTCGGCGCAGGCAGGCTACCGCGCGCCAATTGGCCTTCGGGCTGCGGTAGGCGTATCTGCGTCTGTACTTCGCTACAAACTGTGCTGCTTGCAGCCGGGTCAGGACGGCGGAGGTGACGTTAGTGCGTTTGCGCTTGATGCTGGCTACACGCTGCGGTATCAGCGCGACGAGCAAATCGGGCTTTTCGCGCAAGTGGACACTAAAAAGCTGGAAACCGACTCGGCTGGCTTTCAGCAGACGCAGCGCCGGGTTAACGGCGCGACTTTGGGGGTGCGAGGTTTTTGGTTGGGGTCGGCCTACAACGCATGGTCTGTATCAGTACGCGGCGGTAAAGCCGACTTGAAAGGCAATCTGACCGACGCAGCTTTTGACGCTGCGGGCACGCGTGTGCAAGGTGGTTACGCCAAATTAAACGCGAACTACTTTCGTAGCCAGGCGCTGAGCACCGCTTGGTTGTGGCAGCTCAATGTTCGCGGGCAAAGCAATTTGGGGCGCAATCTGGAGAGCTCTGAGCGCTCTGTTTTGGGTGGACTTGACGGCGTGCGCGCCTATCCATCTGGCGAGGCTGTCGGCAATAGCGCGCTACTGGCGTCGCTTGAGCTGCGGTATCTGGTTGCACAAGCGCCAGGCTTGACCGTGGTGGCTTTTGCTGACACGGGCACCGTGCGAAGGTTCTCTAAAAATGCCGCCTTACTGGCCGGCACAGTACCCAACAGCTACCAGCTGTCGGGCGTGGGGTTTGCGCTGCGGTATGACACCGAGGCAGTGAACGTGGCGTTGACAGTCGCAGCGCCGGTGGGAAACAACGCAGGCGCGGACGCTGCAGGCAACAACAGCGATGGCCGAAAAGACGGCTCGCGTGCGTGGCTGACCGCCGCTTGGCGGTTTTGAGCAGCTAAACCTCGACGAATGTAAGACTTCTTAACCGATTGAACCGCTTTCGCAAACCGTGCAACTTAACCCGACTGAAGGAGTGACTTCCCATGAGTGTCATGAACCGTTTTTTAGCAGGCTCAGCTAATCATTGCAGCCCGCCGCTCGCAGCAATCTGGCGTGGAGGGATGCCCTTGGCGCTGTCTGCTGTGGTGTTGGCGTTTCCATTAGACGCACTGTCCCAAGCAGGGCGTGGCGCGCTCAACCGCGGCATCGATGACGTGTCAGACCGGTCGGCGCCAGGACGCTTCGTGCCGCCTATTATTGGGTTGCCACCACCCGGAACCGGGCCTATGCCAACGTCCACTCCCCCGATCGGCGGCAACCCGCAGCCGGGAATTGGCATACCTGTCATGCCGGCGTTGTCGCCGCCACCAGCTGGTCCGGTAGGGGTTCCGACACCGGGCGCGGGGTCGACCAGAATCGACCCAACCGCTGCGCCGACGGTTTTCATTGTTCCGCCGCCCGTTACGCCACAGCCAACTCGCGTTCTGGCGCCCACACCCACGCCAGTTTCCACACTGCCGCCAAGAAGCGAGCCCGCGGCCATCTCGCCACCACCGCCGGCAGCGGTCATTGTGGTTAATCCAGCGCCAACCCCTGCCCCGACAATCGCATCTAGCTCTGGTCCTGTCCCCGTGCCAACCCCTGTTCTGGTAGTCGTGTCGCCGCCCCCGATTGTGTTGTTGGTTACGGATACAAAAACCCCCACACAAGGCGCCGGTTCTTCGATAGAAGGAGGCGTCGTGCAGGGTAGCGGGCCTTGGCAACCGCCCACAGTGACTTTTGCCGCGACTTCAAGCACGCAAACCCCCTTAACTAATTTAGTCAGCGCCCCGCTAACACCTCAAAATGGAAATGTTCGTGCTGCGCAAGGCGCGGTAGCTGCTGATGCTGGCTCAACGTTTGGCGAAATCTTGCCTGGCGCTCAAGTGCTCAATGAAAGCCGGTACGCCTTACCGGCTCCTGTGCAGCAAAACGGCAATGTTGGGTCAGTTTTAGCGGCGGCCAACGTGGCAGTTAAATGTCAGTACATCAGCATTCGTCCTGATGCCCAGCGTAAAGCAGTAAGCCTCGTTGACTTCACAGGCGACAAACTGATCGTGGCCGCAGTGCCCGACGCTCATATCAATGCTGTTTTTCAGCGTGCCGGGTACAACCTGCCTGACTTGGCTCAAGCGGCATCGTGGTGCGTCATGCCGACTGTGGTGCGCGAGCTGCTTCAACCTGCACAGGATCCCGCCAATCAAGAAGCATCGCTTTTGGTGCAGACTGGTGGGGACATACGGCTGATGTCGCGTGAACAGTGGCTTGCGTACCAGGCGTCTATAAGGCCCGCAGCAGTTGCTTCAGCGTCAAATAAAACTGCGACCCCCGTCAAGGCGGGTAACCGCACAAACGCGAAGTCTGGCAAACAAACGGCGAAGCCAACTTTTAACTTATTGCGCTTTAACGCCGTCTCCGGCAGAGCCAACGGCCTTTCGCCGGCATCGTAGGCGTCCGCTACGAGGGTTTGTACAACGCTGTTGCGGTTTACGGCAGCCACAAAGGTAACTCAGCATGCAGCACAAACACCTCGATAGAGTAGGCCCTTGTGGTTTACCGCAGATGCAAGGCCGACTCTGTTATTTACAGTTTTTGATTTGCGTTGTGCTTTTGATTGCTGGCGCGGCACCAACCTCGGTAAGTGCGCAGGCTGTTCAATCTGGGACGCGCTCTGCACCAGGCTCGGGCCCACTTTTGCGTATTGACCCTGGTGCGCACACAGCCATCGTGCGCGCTGCTGCTTTTGATGAAGCGAAAGACCGCGTGTACACCGCGGCCGACGATAAAACGATTCGTATCTGGCAACTGCCGCAAGGCAAGTTAGTCAGCACTTTGCGGGTTCCCATTTTGGAGGGTGCAGAAGGCCAGTTGTACGCACTTAGCCTGTCCCGAGATGGACGCTGGCTTGCGGTGGGTGGCTGGACGGGCTGGGATTGGGAGCGCCGGGTGAGTGTGTATATATTTGACACGCAAACCGAGCAACTGGTGCAAAGGTTTGCAGTTGCAAGCTGGACAATTACCAGTTTGCGCTTTTCGCCTGACGGCCAGCACCTTGCCGTCGGAATGCACGGTCAGGGCGGGTTGGTTATTGTGCGCAGGTCAAACGGGCAAGTGGTGGCCAGCGACCCGAGCTACCAAAACAAAGTCATGGACATGGACTTTGATCGATTTGGGCGTCTGTATACGGTCAGTTTGGACGGCTTCATTCGGCTGTACAAGCAAGACTTTTCGTTATTGGCGCGGCGCTCGGTTCAGGCAAGCAAAGACGCTGTGGCCCTGAGGGTCAGCCCAGACGACGAGCGATTAGCAATAGGTTACGCAGACGCACCGGTGGTGGAGGTGCTCAGTACGCGGGACCTGTCTACCGTGGGGGTGCTGAAGGCCACCGCCGGAAAACAAAAAGATTTTGTGACGGTGGGCTGGACCAGCGATGCCAAGTTTATTTATGCGGGTGGCGAAACTGCGAGCGGAGGCGGCAATGCCGAAATTTACCGCTGGCCCAGCGACGCTTACACGGCTAAACCTCAAATAATGAACACTCCGCCAGCACGAATTAACGAGCTCTGGCCATTGTCCCGCGGGCGGATGCTCTTCGTAACCGACGCTCCGTCAATTGGCTGGGTCGAAAGCTCGGGTCAGGTTCGCCAACCCATAGAAAGTGCTCAATGGGACTTCGCTGTTGCTGGCTCCACGCTGCAGGTGTCTGGGGATGCAAGTGAGGTAAGCCTGTCGCTGGGCGGCAGAGCTGTGAGTTTTTCGGTGCCCGCAGCCAAATTGGAGTGGAAGGGGTTGCCGGGTCTTCAAAGGCCTCTTACTTTGGCGCCCGGTTGGAGCGTTCGCGTGGGCCAGGACCTTCGCACCCTGATTCTGAATGGCGAGACTATTGCGCTAGAGGAGTATGAAAAAGTCAGAAGTCAGGCCATTGCTGCCAATAGGGGTTTTGCAGTGATTGGCACCGAATGGGCCCTTCGCAGTTACAGCGCCAAGGGCGAGCTGCTGTGGTTGACGCGCATATCCTCGCCAATTTGGTCTGTGAACATTTCAGCGAACAACCAATTGGTAGTGGCTGCAGTCGGCGATGGCACTTTGCGATGGTTTTCTGCAGAAACGGGTAAAGAACTCTTGTCGGTGTTTATTCACAAAAATGCCAGTGAATGGGTAGCTTGGGTGCCAGGGGGGTACTACACGTCGTCGCCGTTCGGCGACAAATACATCGGGTGGCACATAAATCGTGGCTTGGATGTGGCGCCAGACTTTATCTACGCGGTCCAGCTGGAAAGAGTTTTGTTTCGTCCAGATGTGGTGCGCACTGCATTGGAAAGCACGGCGCAAAAAATTTCTGCGACGTCTGCTGCAATGACCCAGGAGCAAATGACCCAGATGGCGCCGCCACGGTTGCGGATACGGTTGCTCGGAATCGATGCAGCGAAATCTGTTGCGCGATTGGCAATTGAAGGAGAGCGCTTGGGCCCGGACATGAAGGATGTGGCTGTTTATGTGAACGATGTGCCGGTTACTGCCACCAGCGAGCGCGTGCTGTCCAGTGCAGAGGCCAAGCAGTTCAAGCGCGAATATGAAGTGCCGCTTACCCAACAAAGCAATGAGATTCGAGTCGAGGCATTTACCGGGCTTTCAATGGGTTTGGCGCGGGTGCAAGCAGAGCTGCCGCCGTCTTCTGTAGTGCGGCGCACCAAGGGTGATCTTTACGTGTTGGCGATTGGCGCAAGCAAATTTGATGCGCTACCGGAGAAAGATTGGCTGTCGTACGCCGCTAAAGATGCAGATACCCTGGCGGCGGTGCTGCGTTCGTCCGCGGACAGCCCATTTAATGAGCGTCGCATCAAGGTATTAACTGACAACTCTGCAGACAAACCAACACGCAGCAATATTTTGGCGGCTCTTGACTTTCTCAAGCAAGCTAAAGCGCAGGACACAGTGGTGTTGTTTCTGGCTTCGCACGGGGTTTCAGACGACCGCGGAAATTATTATTTTGTACCCAAAGACGTGGCTGCAGCTGATTTAAAAGGCCTTCGTGCCGCCGAGTCGCCGCTGAGCTTGCTGTCGTGGCAAGTATTTTTTGATGCTTTGCGGGTAGTGGCAGGGCAACGGATTTTGGTGGTGGATACCTGTCAGGCGAAAGGAATTGCAGGACGCTTTGACCCCAACGCGTTGATCAAGCGCTCGGCGTCTAGCCAATTCGCGCTGATGTTGGCTTCCGGCGAGAACGAAGAGTCACAAGAATACGACCCTGCCGGACATGGCTTGTTTACTTACGGGCTGTTGGCTTCCTGGAAGGAAGCGCAGGCTCAAAAGACAGATGGGTTCAGCCTTCGCGACTGGTTTACCCAAAGCGCGCGCGTAGTCCAAAAGTACAGAGACCGGTCATTGGGTGCGCAAACGCCGCAATTGGTCGCGTTGCCCGTGCTGGAGCAAGCGGTCATGCTGAACAAGCCGTAGTTACAAATTAGTTTGCCGATTTCGAACAATGACTGAACCCTTGCCGCGCTTTGCGCAACCTATGTGAAGAATGATATGGTTAATCTAGCATCTGAACAAATCGACGACTTGCTCGCTCGCATGCAGCGAAAGGATGAGTCTGCTCTGCGCGAGTTGCACCATATGTTTATGAAGCGGATATACGCGTTTGCACTGAACCGGCTGCACGATGAACAAGACGCAGAGTCAGTGGCGGTTGATGTGTTGTACGAGGTGTGGCGACGGCCCGATCGATTCCGGGGTGAGTCGCAGTTTTCTACATGGATCCTGGGCATTGCCAAATTTAAGGTCTTGATGCTTCTGCGCGCACGCAAACCAGCGATGCAGGAGCTCGATGAACAGATAAGCGATTCTTTGCCAGATGAGGGGCTTGGCGTGTTCGAGCAAGTACTCAATTCGGAGTACCGCCACCATATTGATGGCTGTCTGGAAACGCTTCCCGTCGCCCAGCGAGAGAGTTTGTACCTCACTTTTTACGAAGGATGGGCGGTAAATGAAATTGCCGCCTTTCAAGATTGTCCAGAAGGAACTGCCAAGACTCGCCTTTTTCATGCGCGCAAAAGCATGAAGGCTTGCCTAGATGTTGCGTTGCATCCAGCAACTGGTTTGCAGTTGGTTAGAAAAACAGCCCTTGGCGCTGATTAGAGGAAGGTATTGTGATGTCCGAAGAATTTTTAGTTGATATGCACAGGCTGCAAAACCTGTTGCCGGGCTACGTCAACCGCACGGTGAGCCCAACAGAGCGGCTGTACGTAAAAAACGCTCTGGCTCAAAGCGCGCAGGCGCGAGCAGCCTTGGCTTGGCACGAAGCTTTGGCGGAAAAGGTAGTTAATGATGTGGATGCGCTTCCCCCGGATTTTGGGTGGACGCAGTTACAAGCAAAAGTGCGTTTGGCGGGCCATGCTGAAAAAATGGGGATGCCGCCGGATTCGGCAGGCATCAAAAACGGGTGGCGTCGCCTGGTGGCTGTAGTGGAGCCTTACCTGCCGCACAACTGGTTGTCCGCGCCTGCTTTGGGTGGCGCATGCGCGTTGTTATTGGCGGTAGTGGCCGGACAAGGATACGTGCTAGTTCAAGCGACACCAGACGAGATGTATGGACAGGCGCGGGGTTCTCAACCAGCTGGCGCAGTTGTGGATGCTGTCTCGTCGACTCAAAGTAAATATGTGCAGTTAAATTTCAGAGATGCTGTGAGCGAGCGGGACATGCGTTTGCTTTTGGTGCGCACGGGAG
>JANOWB010000071.1:0-5321 GCA_031417695.1 Polaromonas sp. | reverse complement strand
CACCAAGGCACCAGATTCAACGGCGGATACTGAAGCAGCCAAACCTTAGCAAAATCGGCTTATAGTGCCTTTTTTGCTTCAAAATAGGCATGTTTTGGTGCTGTAGCCCAACAAATACGGGCGTGAGCAGCTCCTATTATTATAGCAAATAAATGCTTTGTATCTGCTTAATATCTGCTGCTAAATCATCTGCGTGGTTTTGCTGGCGCCCATTTCCCTGCGGTACCACTCGTGAAAGTGCTGCATGCCGTCTTCCATCGGGCTTTGGTACGGCCCAAATTCATTGTCTCCGCGCAGCATCAAGGCCTTTCGCCCGGCGTCCATGCGCAGGGCAATTTCGTCGTCTTCCACGCAGGTTTCCATGTACGCCGCTTGCTGCGCTTCGATAAATTCGCGCTCAAAGGCGCAGATTTCTTCAGGGTAGAAAAACTCCACCACGTTGAGCGTTTTATCTGGCCCCCGCGGGTGAAGCGAGCTGACAACCAGCACGTGCGGGTACCACTCCACCATGACGTGGGGGTAATACGTCAGCCAAATAGCGCCGTACTTGGGCGGCACGCCTTTGCGGTATTGCAGCACCACGTCGTGCCACTTTTTATAGGTGTCGGTGCCCGGTTTGCCCAGCTTGTCAGACACGCCAACGGTTTGTACAGAATACTGGGGCTTGAGCTCCCACTGCAAGTCGTGCGTGGTGACGAAAGCGCCCAGCCCGGGGTGAAACGGGCCGACGTGGTAGTCCTCCAGGTAGACCTCAATAAACGTTTTCCAGTTGTAGTTGCACTCGTGCAGGTGCACCTTATCAAGCTGGTAGCCCGCAAAATCAAGGTCTGGCATGACGCCGAGCGATGCCATTTCGCCTGCAATGTCTCGCCCGGTGTCTTCAAAAACCAATCCATTCCAGGTGGTGGTGGGGTAGCGATTGAGGTTCAGGCAGGGGTCAATTTCAAAGTGGGGCGCCCCAATCAGCTCGCCCGATGTGTTGTATGTCCAGCGGTGTAGCGGGCAAACAATGTTGCTGCCAGTGTTGCCGCGGCCTTGCAGCATGGTGGATTGCCGGTGGCGGCACACGTTGGAAATCAGCTCAATGCCGGCTGCATTTCGCACCAGCGCCCGGCCCTCGCCTTCGTGCGGCAAAGCGTAAAAATCGCCCAGGTTGGGCACCGCCAGCTCATGCCCCAAATAGCGTGGCCCCTTGGCAAAAAGCTTTTGCTGTTCTCGCTCGAACAGTGCGGCATCAAAATAACTGGAGATCGGCAGCTGGCTGGTGGCTTGCAGCAGGCGAAGGCTTAAATCAGACATGCAGTGGTGGCGGGCGCTTGCCTCAGATGGAAGGAACGCACAAGTTTACCCGTGCAAGGTGCACCGCCGCCTGAAATCACTGCCGTAACGCCCTAAAATCAGGCACAAACCAAAAAACGTCATGGCTAAATCTACATCTGCTACCGCTGCTGCTTCCGCTTCATCATCTGCGCTTGCACTTCCCGCTACCTATGAGGCCGCGCTGCAGGAGCTTGAGGGCTTGATCTCTGGCCTTGAGTCAGGTCAATTACCGCTCGACCAACTGTTGATCGCCTACCAGCGCGGCGCGCAGTTAATGGCTTTTTGCAAGAGCAAACTTGAAGCGGTGGAGTCACAAATCAAAGTGCTTGAGGGCAATGAGCTCAAGCCTTGGGCGTAAGGCATTTTTCGTGAATATGTTTTTGAACGCACATCCGTCTGTGGCTTTTAATTTCGAGCGTTGGACGACTGAGCAGCGCCAAGCCGTTGAGTCAGCGTTAACGCAGTGGGTGGCTCACCCGACTCAATCGCCATCACCGGCGGGGTTGGGTGAGGCGATGCGATACGCTGTGCTGGGCGGTGGCAAGCGCCTGCGCCCGTTGCTAACTTTGGCGGCCTGTGAGGCAGTTAATGGCCACCCGGCAGCAGCCATGCGCGCAGCGTGCGCCCTTGAGCTGATTCACGCGTATTCGCTGGTGCACGACGACATGCCGTGCATGGACAACGACTCGTTGCGGCGCGGCAAGCCGACCGTTCATATTCAGTTTGGCCAAGCCCAAGCTTTGCTTGCAGGCGACGCACTGCAGGCACTTGCTTTTGAATTGCTGACCCCAGACGATGACGCCATCAGCAGCGCGCTGCAAGCACGCCTATGTGCAATGCTCGCGCGGGCGGCTGGCTACCAAGGCATGGCGGGTGGTCAGGCCATTGATTTGGCCAGTGTTGGCCTGCCGCTTAACGCAGATCAGCTGCACGAAATGCACCGGCTCAAAACGGGCGCGCTGCTGCAGGCCAGTGTCCTGATGGGCGCTAGCTGCGGGGGGTCGTCAGCGTCGGTTACAGCTGCGCTTGGCGACTATGGCGCGGCAATCGGGTTGGCCTTTCAGGTCATGGACGACGTGCTCGATGTCACCTCAGACTCCGCTACGCTGGGCAAAACGGCGGGTAAAGATGCAGCGCAAGACAAACCCACGTTCGTGTCGCTGATGGGCCTTGACGGCTCCAGGGCTTACGCACAGCAGCTACTTGCCCGCGCGCTGGGAAACCTCGACTCCCTTGAATCTCAGTCCCCACAAGCTGCACACGCTCTGCGAGCGCTGGCTGATATGCTGGTCAACAGGCAGCACTAAGCATTTGATTGAAGACAAAACCAAGATGACTCCATTGCTAGACACCATTGAAAGCCCGGCAGACCTGCGAAAGCTGACGCGCGCACAACTGAAACCGCTAGCGGACGAGCTGCGCGCTTACTTGCTTGACACGGTGTCCAAAACCGGCGGCCATTTGAGCTCCAATTTGGGCACAGTCGAGCTGACGGTCGCGCTGCACTATGTGTTTAACACGCCTGAAGATCGACTGGTGTGGGATGTGGGCCATCAAACCTACCCGCACAAAATTTTGACCGGCAGAAAAGACCGCATGGGCAGCCTGCGGCAATTCGGCGGTTTATCGGGTTTCCCGCGCCGGGACGAGAGCGAGTACGACACCTTCGGTACGGCGCATTCGTCAACATCTATTTCGGCGGCGCTGGGCATGGCGATGGCCGCCAAGCAAAAAGGCGAAGACCGCAACAGCATCGCCATCATTGGCGACGGTGCAATGAGCGCAGGCATGGCTTTCGAGGCGATGAACAATGCAGGCGTGCAAGACAACTCCAAGCTGTTGGTGGTGTTGAACGACAACGACATGAGTATTTCGCCGCCCGTCGGCGCGCTGAACCGTTATTTGGCGCAGTTGATGAGCGGGCGGTTTTATGCATCGGCCCGAAGTGTAGGCAAGCAGGTGCTGGGTATTGCACCGCCGCTGCTTGAGCTGGCAAAGCGGCTGGAAACGCATGCCAAAGGCATGGTGGTGCCCGCCACCATGTTTGAAAACTTCGGCTTTAATTACATCGGCCCGATAGATGGGCACGACCTAGACTCGCTTATTCCCACGCTGGAAAACATCAAGTATTTGATGAAAACCAGTTCCAGCCCGCAGTTTCTGCACGTGGTAACCAAAAAAGGAAATGGGTACGGCCTGGCAGAAGTAGACCCGATTGCCTATCACGGCCCGGGCAAGTTTGACCCTGCTATGGGTCTGCAAAAAGCGACCGTACCGGCTAAGCAAACTTTCACACAAGTTTTTGGCAGCTGGTTATGCGACATGGCAGAGCACGATGCACGTCTGGTCGGCATTACGCCCGCCATGCGCGAAGGCTCCGGCATGGTGGAGTTCCACAAACGCTTTCCCGACCGCTACCACGATGTGGGCATTGCCGAGCAGCACGCCATTACTTTCGCGGCTGGCATGGCCTGCGAAGGCTTAAAACCAGTGGTAGCTATTTATTCAACTTTCCTTCAGCGCGGATACGACCAGCTGGTGCACGATGTGGCGCTGCAAAATCTGCCCGTGGTTTTTGCGCTGGACCGGGCTGGGCTGGTCGGTGCCGACGGCGCAACGCACGCGGGCGCCTACGACATCGGGTACTTGCGCTGCATCCCCAACATGAGCATTGCGTGCCCGGCAGACGAGCGAGAGTGCCGTATGTTGCTTAGCAGTGCATTCGAGCAAAACCATCCTGTGGCTGTGCGCTACCCACGTGGCGCAGGAGCCGGCGTGGCGACAGAGCCGGGCTTGCAGTCGTTGCCGTTTGCAAAAGGCGAAATTCGGCGCAGCGGAGCAGGTATAGCGATTTTGGCGTTTGGCACGCTGCTGTACCCCGCGCTTGCCGCTGCTGAAAAGCTGGGCGCCACCGTGGTCAATATGCGTTGGGCGAAGCCGCTTGACATTGAGCTGCTGCTAAAAGTAGCGAGCACCCACGATGCACTGGTCACTGTTGAGGAGGGCGCCATCATGGGAGGCGCTGGCAGCGCAGTTAGTGAGGCACTGCACGCGGCCGGTGTCGTCAAGCCAGTACTCCATTTGGGCCTGAAAGACGAGTTTATTGAGCATGGCGAGCCCGCCAAACTGCTTGGCCTGCAGGGGCTTGACGCAGCGGGCATCGAAGCTGCGATTTCAAAGCGATTTCCTGAGCTCATCGACGAGTTTGGCGCTGAGCGGCAAGAGTTGAAATCCGCCGCCTGAATGATCGTTGCCAGCACCCGCTGTGCTGCGGTAAATTCGCATCACAACTACGGGTAAAAACCGGGTAAAAAACTTTTAAACGCTGACAAAATCGCTGTGCCGGTAGAAGAGCCAACGCTTACGCATAAAGCTATTGGTGCTGATTCGGCAAATCAACGCAGAGTCGCGCTACCGGTAATCTGAATAACCTTTTTGGAGAGAATCAATGGATCGTCGTTCCCTAATTAAAAATGCTGGCATTGCTGGCGTGCTCGCCGCCGGCGTTGCGCCTGCTGTTCATGCGCAGGCTGCCGTTCGCTGGCGCTTGTCATCCAGCTTCCCGAAAGCGCTGGACACGATTTACGGCGCGGCCGAAGTGTTTGCAGCCAAAGTCAAGGCCATGTCGGGCGGCAAGTTTGAGATCTCCACCCATGCTGGTGGCGAAATTACCCCGCCGTTCGGCGTGGTAGATGCTGTGCAGCAAGGCTCCGTTGAATGCGCCCACACCGCACCTTACTATTTCTTCGGTAAAAACGAAGCATTTGCACTCGGTTGTGCGGTTCCTTTCGGCTTGAACAGCCGCCAGATGACGGCTTGGGTGTACCAAGGCAATGGCTTGAAATTGATGCGCGAGTTCTATGCCAACTACGGCATGACGAGTTTTCCAATGGGTAACACTGGCGCGCAAATGGGCGGCTGGTATCGCAAAGAAATCAAATCGATCAAGGACATTAAAGGGTTGAAAATGCGTATCGGCGGTTTCGCCGGTAAGGTGTTTG
>JANOWB010000070.1:0-14892 GCA_031417695.1 Polaromonas sp. | reverse complement strand
GCCAGCACGTCGCCAAACTTGCCAAACTCGGTTTTAACCGCGCCGAGTACTTGCCACACTTCACTCGAACGCTTTTCAAGCGCCAGCGTTCTGAAACCCATTTGCAGGGAATTGAGCATTGCCAATAGCGTAGTCGGCCCTGCCAGCGTGATGCGGTGATCACGGCTCAAACTTTCCATCAAGCCGGGGCGGCGCAACACCTCAGCGTAGAGGCCTTCAGTAGGTAAAAACAAAATCGCAAAGTCGGTGGTGTGCGGCGGCGCAATGTATTTTTCACTGATGCTTCTAGCCTCAAGTCGAATCCGAATTTCAAGCGCCTTGCCTGCTGCTTCAGCGCCCTGCACGTCGGCGCGGGCTTGCGCGTCGAGTAGGCGTTCGTAATCTTCGTTCGGAAATTTCGCATCAATCGGCAGCCACAGGGGCGCGCCAGAGTCGGACCTGCCCGGCAACTTGATGGCAAAGTCCACCGTGTTTTTACTGCCCGGTTGGGTAGCGACTTGGGCTGCGTATTGGTCAACGGTAAACACTTGCTCTAGCAATGCAGACAGTTGCGCCTCGCCAAAAATACCACGCGTTTTCACGTTGGTGAGCAAATGCTTCAAGTCACCCACGCCCTGGGCAAGCGTTTGCATTTCACCCAAGCCTTTGTGAACCTGCTCAAGTCGGTCTGCGACTTGTTTAAAGCTTTCGCCGAGTCGCGTCTCAAGCGTGGTTTGAAGTTTCTCGTCCACCGTTTTTCGCATTTCATCTAACTTGGCCGAATTTGTCGCTTGCAATTGCGCCAGTTGCTTTTCAAGCGTTTCACGCACCTCACCCATGCGGCGGGCGTTGGACTCACTGACCGACTGCAGCTGCATGGTGAGCGTGTCAGACAGCGTTTTTTGCAGCAGCGCAAGTTGCTGGCCAAACGCATCGATTTGCGTGTTTTGCGTGCGAATCGCCTCTGCGCTTTGCAGCGTTAATGCCTGCTGAAAGTTGGCAAAGGTGCTGCTGAGTTCTTGCCGATTGGTGCGCCCGTTGTCGACCACTTCGCGCCGGACTTCGCGTTCGGTTTTGTCGTTGCCCGCAGCGATTAGCGCCAGCAATTCAGTTTTTCCGTTGTCTGGGAGTTTTCTGAACAATAGCCACAGCACCAACAGCATATTGATGATCAACATCGCCAGCAAGGCGTAAAAACCAGATTCCGTCATGCTATTTTTTTAGGAGCTGCTCGCACCCGATTTAATTGGGCTACAGGCATATTTAATACTGAATTTAGCGGTGTAAGAGGCGCTTTCCCGCTTAATACGGCAATCAAATTATCAGCCGCCAAATTGGCCATGGCCATGCGCGTGGGCAGCGTGGCACTGGCGATGTGCGGCGTCAGCACCACGTTGGGCACAGTGAGCAAATCAGGGTGTACTTGGGGCTCGTCTTCAAATACATCGAGGCCCGCCGCAGCAATGCGCTTTTCTTTAAGCGCGGCAGCCAGCGCAGCGTCGTCCACAATCCCGCCACGCGCAATGTTGATGAGCGTGGCGGTAGGCTTCATCAGCGCCAGTTCGGCCGCGCCAATCGTGTGGTGAGACTCGGGTGAATACGGCACCACCAGTACCACGTGGTCAGCGGTTTGCAGCAATTCCTCTTTACTCACGTAGCTGGCCTTGCACTGCGATTCCAAGTCGGCATTTAAGCGGGACCGGTTGTGATAAATCACTTTCATGCCAAAGCCATGTGCGCCGCGCCGGGCAATGCCCTGCCCAATTCGCCCCATGCCCACAATACCGAGCGTGCTGCCATGAATGTCGCTGCCAGCAAACATGTCGAAGCTCCACTTGTTCCAGTGGCCAGCGCGCAGGTAATGCTCGCTTTCAGTCACGCGCCGGGCGGTGGCCATCAACAGCGCAAAGCCAAAGTCGGCGGTGGTTTCGGTCAACACGTCGGGTGCGTTGGTGGCCAGCACACCTGCAGCTGTCATGGCGGGCACATCAAAGTTGTTGTAGCCAACGGCCATGTTGGCGCAGATTTTCAAGCTGGGGCATTGCGCCAATAAATCAGCATCAATGCGCTCGCTGCCGGTGGTAAAAACGCCGTGGCAGCCTTGTAGTTTTTCAATCAGCTTAGCTTTCGACCAAACTTCATCAGTCGGGTTCGACACCACCTCAAAATACTCGGCCAGCTTGGCGGTGATCTCCGGGAAAATCCCGCGCGCCACCAACACTTTTAGTTTTGTCATGGGTTGCCGCTAGAACCAGATAAACGTCATGATGACAAAAAGCGGAATCAACACGCAAACCGCCCACGCAATGTAGCCAAAAAAGCTCGGCATTTTCACACCGCGATCTTCTGCGACTGCCTTGACCATCAAGTTGGGGGCGTTGCCAATGTACGAGTTGGCTCCCATAAACACAGCACCAGCAGAAATAGCTGCCAGCGTAGGCGCTAGCGTCGTCATCAACGCCTTGGGGTCACCACCTGCGGTATTGAAAAACACCAGGTAGGTGGGGGCGTTGTCAAGGAACGAGCTGAGCAAGCCAGTCGCCCAAAAATACATCGCCGGGTTGGGCGTGCCATCGGGGCGGGTAATGGCTGCAACGATGGCGCCAAACGGCCCGTTGGCACCGGCTTTGAGCATGGCAATTACGGGGATGATGGTCAAGAAAATACCCACAAACAGCTTGGCCACTTCTTGCATGGGTGCCCATGAAAATTGGTTGCTGTCGTGCACGCTTTTGGCAGTGATGCCCAGCGAGACAAACGTGATGACGACCAAGCCCACATCGCGCACAATGCCGGGCAAACCTACAACGGTGCCAGCCACGTCAAAGGCGATGGGTGATTTCCATACGCCACTCATCAATACCAAGCTCGCTACCGCGCCCAGTAGCCAAAAATTAATCGCGCCATCAAAGCCGACCCGACCAGTATCGGGTGTGGGGTCCACGCGCATCACGCCTTCTTTTTTAAAGTAATGGCTGTCAATGAGGTAAAAAATAACGAGCAGGCTGATGACCATGAACAAAGTTTCAGGAAAGATGTAGCGCACCGTCCAGAAGAAATCGACACCCTTTAAAAAACCCAAAAACAGCGGCGGGTCGCCCAGCGGTGTCAGCGAGCCGCCAACGTTACTCACCAAAAATATAAAAAACACCACCAAATGCGCTTTGTGCACGCGGTTGTCATTGGCCCGAATCAACGGGCGAATCATCAGCATGGACGCGCCCGTGGTGCCCATAAAACTGGCCAGCACCACGCCAATCATCAGCAGGCCGCAATTCAGTGCCGGGCTGCCGTGCAAATTACCGCGTATGTAAATGCCGCCGGCCACGGTGTACAGCGCGGTCAGCAGCACGATAAAAGGAATGTATTCAGCCAGCAGTGCGTGCACCAGGCTGACACCAGCTGCCTGCACATCAAAGAAATACGCAAACGGCAGGAAAAAAGCTAGCGTCCAACCCGCTGATATTTTTCCGAAGTGGTGATGCCAAAAGCTCGGCGCCATCAGCGGCACGAGAGCAATCGACAGCAAAATGCCCGCAAACGGAATGGCCCATACCAGACTCAAGCGCGCGCCGTCAAAATCGGCGGCCATGGCCAAGCCAGGGAGCATCGCGATGAAAAGCGTCAGCAAAAGCGAACACAAAAACTTCATGGCTTATTCAGCTTTATAAAAGTGCCTGAGAACTAAGGCTGCTCAATTTCAAACACTTGGCGCAAGTACGCCAGGTATTTCTCGTCGTCACACATATTTTTCGACGGCGTGTCTGACAGCTTGGCCACCGGCTGACCATTGCATTGCACCATTTTGATGACAATTTGCAGCGGCTCGTAACCCAAGTCGTTGGTTAAATTAGTGCCAATGCCAAACGCCAATTGGCATCGGCCCTGAAATTGTCGATACAGCTCAACGGTGCGCGGCACAGTCAGGCCGTCGCTAAAAATCAGGGTTTTGGTTTTCGGGTCGACTCTGTTGTGGTGGTAGTGCGCAATCATGCGTTCGCCCCACTGAAAAGGATCGCCACTGTCATGGCGTGCGCCGTCAAACAGCTTGCAAAAAAACATGTCAAAGTCGCGCAAAAAAGCGCTCATGCCGTACACGTCAGACAGCGCAATGCCCAAGTCGCCCCGGTATTCTTTGGCCCAGGACTCAAAGGCAAACACCTGACTGTCGCGCAGGCGTGGGCCGAGGGCCTGGCAAGCCTGCAAGTACTCGTGGGCCATGGTGCCGAGCGGCGTCAAGCCAAGCTTCATGGCAAACAGCACGTTGCTGGTGCCTGCAAACTGACCCGTGGGGCCCGTGCCCAAACGGGTGCTGAGCGTTCGCAGCACTTCCTCGTGCCAGGCTTTGCCAAACCGGCGGCGCGTGCCGTAGTCAGCTATCTTCAGCGCGCTCAAGCCGTCGGCTTGCAACTGGCCGACTTTGGTGTTCAGGCGCTGCCGGCCCTCAGCCACATTGGGCTGCTTTTGCGTGTTGCGAAAGTACACCTCGTTAATGATGGCAAGCACCGGGATCTCAAACAAAATCGTGTGTAGCCACGGGCCCTTGATCGACACTTCAATCTCGCCACTGTGCTCACCGCTCTGTATAGCCGTGACACTGACATACTTTTCATTGAGCTTGAAAATACCCAAAAAATCAATGAAGTCGGCTTTGATAAAACGCATGGCTTTGAGGTAAGCCAGCTCCGCATCTTGAAACCGCAAACTGCAAAGCGCACGGATTTCTTCGCGAATCTCGTTCACGTACGGTGCCAGCACGCCCTTGTTGCGACACTTGAAGCGGTATTCCACCTCCGCCCCCGGAAACTGATGCAGCACCACCTGCATCATGGTGAACTTGTACAGATCCGTATCGAGCAGGCTGGAGATGATCATGGGCACTTGGCGGGTGTGGTGATGACAAGTGCGGTGCTTAACCCAAAAAATCCACTTCAAAAAGCAGCGTCGCGTTTGGCGGAATCACGCCGCCCGCACCGCGTGCGCCATAGCCCAGCTCGCTCGGAATCACCAAGCGGCGCGTACCGCCCACTGACATGCCCTGCACGCCTTCGTCCCAGCCCTTAATGACTTGGCCCGCGCCCAGCGAAAACTGAAACGGCTGGCCACGGTCTTTGCTCGAATCAAACTTGGCGCCTTGCACGCCGTCGTTAAAAAGCCAGCCGGTGTAATGCACGCTGACGTTTTGGCCAGCTTTGGCAATAGCGCCCGTGCCTAAAACAGTGTCTTCAAATTGCAGGCCGGAAGGGTTGGTGGTTAATGGCATAAGAGTTCAATTTCAAAAAGGGGTTAATAAATAGCGAACGTTTGACTTTACCCTGACGCTAGCCAGGCGCTGTTAAAAATAGATATTGCAAAGCGCTAATCCAGCCAGGTCACAAAATCACTGACCGGAACGCGCGGCGTGCGAAACGTATTGACCAAGGCAGATTCATCCGCAAAGCCTAAAGCCATGCCGCACACCAGCATGTCGCCCTCAGCCGCGCCCACATGCGGCAAAATTATTTTCGCAAAACGGTTCCACGCGGCTTGCGGGCAGGTGTTAAGGCCGTGCCCACGCGCGCTGACCATGATGTTTTGCAAAAACATGCCGCAGTCAATCAACGAGCCGCGCTCCAGGATGCCGTCTATCGTGATGATCAAGCCCACTGGCGAATCAAAAAACCTGAAGTTGCGTTGCTGCTGCGCATGCATGGCGTCTTTGTCGGCCTTGCCTATGCCCAGCAAGTTGTACAAGCCCCAGCCGTTTTCGCGGCGGCGTTCAATGTAAGGCGACGTCCACTTTTCAGGGTAATAGTGGTAGGCCTCTTTAAATTCACTGGCAAGCTCCGGCTGCGCGCGAAGCAGGTCGTGTGCGGCGCAGACTTTTTCGCACAGACTACTCAGCGCCGCGCCTTGCAGCACAAACACCTTCCAAGGTTGCGTGTTTGTTCCCGACGGCGCGCGGCTGGCAACCTCAAGTATTCGCGTGATAGTTTCGCGCGGCACGGCGGTTGGTAAGAACTGGCGGATAGATTGGCGGCTGGTGATGGCTTGATCAACGGCATTGTTTAAAGGCATGGAATTCACCCGAATAAGTCCTTAAAAATTGGTTGTATTTGCCGGCTAATGCCAAGTAACTGGAGTCGGGTATTCAAGACAGGTCATCTGTTGTGAGAGCGAGCGGTTTGCCTGAGTATTCTGCTACGTGTCCCCCGCGCTACGCGCTCCTCCTTGACCTCCGCAGAACACTCAAGCAAACCGCTTTCTGGTCGTTTGCCGAAAGGCGGAGAAACACCGCTCAGCGATGGACATGGCGTGTCTGCCGCAGCGAAATCAAGGAGGAGCCCAAAGGGCGGGGGACATTCGCGGAGGTAGATACGACATGGCCGTTGCGGGTCAAGTGTGCTGCACATCAAACTTACACGCCCTTCCCATTATTTTTGTGAATGGTTCGCAAGCCACCGCCGCCAATACTCCACCGCCACGCGATAAGTATTCACCTGCACTTGCACGGTCTCTTCAATTTTGATGCCATACCCACCGGCCATGCAAAACGCGAGCGGAACGCGGCGCTGCGAGGCCCAGTCGAACACGCGGCGGTCGCGGGCTTCGAGTCCGTCGTAGCTGAGTTTGAGGCGGCCCAAGCGGTCGCCTTCAAACGGGTCAGCACCGGCTAAATACAGCACCAAGCCGGGCTTGAAGCGGCGGTCAAGCTCATCCAGCGCCTGCTCCAGCGCTTGCAGATAGGGTGCATCTGAGCAAGCGTCTGGCAGCTCGATATCGATGCAACTGGCTTCTTTGCGAAAGGGAAAATTTTTTTCACCGTGCAGCGACAGTGTGAACACGCTCGCGTCGCCCATAAAAATACTGGCTGTGCCGTTTCCCTGGTGTACGTCTAGGTCAATGATGGCGACTTGCAGCGGTTGGCGTTTGGTTCTCGCCCATTCGGCCTGCATCAGCCGTGCGGTAACCGCCACATCGTTAAATACGCAAAAGCCGCCGCCTTTGTGGGCGTAGGCATGGTGCGTGCCGCCGGCCATGTTGGCGGCTAAGCCAGCGCCACCCAAAGCCACGCGTGCTGCCGCTACCGTGGCGCCCACCGAGCGCCGAGCGCGCTCAACCATTGCCTCGCTCCACGGAAAGCCAATTTCGCGCTGCAAAGGCGCACTGAGCGTGCCGTGGGTAATAGCGTCGATGTAGGCGGGCGTATGGGCCAGCGCCAGTTCGCCGTCGCTGGCTGCAGGCACCTGGGCCAGCGTAACGGCAGGTAATTCTTGAAGCACCCTTTCACGCAGCAGCGCGTACTTGGCCATGGGAAAGCGGTGACCTACTGGCAGCGGTAAAACGAAGTTGTCGGCGTAGAAGGCTTGCAAAATGGGCGTTGTCTGGTTTTGAAATGCATCGGTGCACTGCGCAGTTCGATTGTGACTCAGCGGTCGTGAATGGGCGGTCTTCTCTAAAATGGTGCGGCGCAGCAAAAAAGAGGCGTTTACCCCTTGCACTGGCTCGGGTTATCCCTATAATTATGTTTATGTTGCAGTGCAGCAATCTCCTGAGGTGATTGGCAAAGCAACAGTTTTTGATCGCTTCTTTTAACTGTTTTTTAACTACTATTTATTGGAGATTAATTATGCTGACTGCTGAACAACTCATGGCCTCCCACAAAGCCAACATCGAAACCTTGTTTGGTTTGACCCACAAAGCCTTTGAAGGCGTTGAAAAATTGGTTGAACTGAATGTGCAAGCCACCAAAGCCGCTTTGGCCGAAACCGCCAACCACGCACAAGCCATGATGGGCGTGAAAGACGCGCAAGAGCTGATGGCACTGCAAGCCGGCATGGTTCAACCATTGGCTGAAAAAACCGCCGCTTACAGCCGCCACCTGTACGACATCGCATCGGCTGCCGGTGCTGACATTGGCAAAACCTTTGAAGCACAAACCGCTGAAGCGCAAAAGAAAGTCATGGGCCTGGTCGACAGCGCTGCTAAAAACGCGCCTGCCGGTTCTGAGACCGCTGTAGCTGTGATGAAAAGCGCAGTTGCCGCTGCCAACAACGCCTTTGAGTCGATGCAAAAAGCCGTCAAACAAGCCACTGACATGGCTGAGAGCAACTTCAACAGCGCCGCTGCAACGGTTAGCAATGCTGCAAAGTCAACGGCCAAAAAGCGTTAATTTTTAGCTTACCCATAGCTCGTCCATAGCTTGTCTATGGTTCACAAAAAGCCCAGTCTTTGAACTGGGCTTTTTTACGCCTGTAGTCAAACCGGCTCCAACGATTCTGATAAACCCGAAGCCATGCGCTCAAGCTGAACATCATCACAGACGGATTAAGAAATCGATGCCGCGAAAAGGTTTGCAAAGCCTACCAATCTGACGGGGAAAGCAGTGCAAGCGGCCTGAATGCAGCTCGTTCTGTGTGAAAATCGCGCATTCACGGGACTGCCTGCAATTATTTCTGCCGCGAGGAAATCAAGGGACTGCTCAACACACTGTTAGTAGATCGTTTTCAGGACCCCGAACATGGCCATTGCAACCTCCTCACTCAGCCGCTTTGAAGCACTGGCTTCAGCAACCAACTATTCGAGCAGTGCTGAGCAGCTTGCCACCATTTCTTACCGCAGCCGCGCGGTTACCCCTTTTTCAGAATTGCAGCTGGCCGAGCTTTTAGAATCGGCACGCAAGCACAACCAGGCCAGTGACTTAACTGGCCTGCTGGTCTATGACGAAGGCCGGTTTTTTCAATGGATTGAGGGCCACCCCGACAAGCTGGCCAAAGTGTGGGACTCGATTCAACACGACCCGCGTCACACTGACATCCAAATCATGGGCAACCAACGTGTACCGCTTCGGTTTTTTGGCGATTGGGACATGCGGTTTTCAACCCGCAAGCCGGCGCTGTCCAGCGCGCCCGCTAGCGCCAACGAAGCGCCGCACGGCTTGGTTGACAGCCTGTTTCGCAGGCCGCAAGGCTCGGGCAACCTGGCCGCTGACCTGCAGCGTGGCTACGCACCAGCAGCCAACCAAAATACCCATTCATTGACAGGCCCATCTGTTGAGCCGACCCTGCTAGACGCAGTCAAAACCATCGCCCTGCCGCAGCTGTTTGCCCGGCACAACGCCGCGCCGCAGTTGCTGCTGCCTGTCGACTTGCGGGTCGGCGAGCTGGTGCACAAACTCATCAAAGCCGAGCCCGACGCTGCGCACGAACTCATCACGCAGTTCTACACCGAAACGCATTCGCTGCGCCAGCTGTGTAGCCAGTTACTTGAGCCCGCCGCGCGCGGCTTGGGCGACATGTGGAGCAACGACGATTGCAGTGAATTCGACGTCTCTATTGGCTTGTCGCGGTTGCAGTCGTCGATGCGCGAAAACATGTCGGGTAGCGTTCCCGCTGTAAGCATCGACGCCCCGGCTGTGCTGATTGTTCCTCAGCCCGGCGAGCTGCATTTGCTTAGCGCAGTGCTCGACTCTGAAATGTTGCATCAGCGCGGCTGGGCGCCGCAATCAGAATTTCCATCATCGAACGCGGCGCTGCAAGACATGGTGTCCAACACCTGGTTTGACGCGCTTGACCTGACGTTGAGCACCGCTTTCACCCGCGACCACTGGATGCCGCGCGTAGCCGAAACCATCGCCCAGGTGCGTAAAGCATCACGCAACCCGGCGCTGGTCATCATCGTGGGCGGGCGTGGGTTCGTGGAATCAAGCCAAAAGGGCCTGGACGTGGGCGCCAACAGCGGCAGCCAAACCGCGATTGATGTGGCGCCGCTTATTTTGCAATCGCTGCAAAAACTGAGCGCAGCCAAGCGCAAGTAAACGGTGGCTTGACGGCGCAGGGTTTTGCCCTTCAAGCTGCTTTTTAAGCACATTTTAGGTATAAAAAGTATCCTAGCCTAATAAATACGGGCGCGGACAGCTCCTTAATTAATAGCAAATAATTCGGTGATGACGGCTCGCTTTTACTGTCTACTGTCTACCGCCTACCGCCCACCAATCACCGACTAACCGCCAGCTCGCCTGCCAGCCTGGCTTTCAACGCAGGCAACGCCGCCAGCATGGCCGCACGGCCTGCATCAATAGCGCGTTGCCGAGCTGAAAAATCAGCGCTTTTCAAGCCCACCTGCGACGGCCGCACCACGATGTCTGCGCCTTTGAGCTCAAAGTCATTGATGCTTTTGCCCATGATGGCAAACGTTTGCAGCAAAATTTGCAGCGTGCCGTCGGTGGCGCTGGCTTCGGGCGCATTTGAAATTTCCACCGCAATCACCACATCGGCGCCCATCTGCCGGGCAAAACGCACCGGTACCGGCGCCACTAGGCCGCCATCTACATATTCGCGGCCATTGATTTTGACCGGTACAAAAACAGCCGGCACTGCGCTAGACGCCCGTACCGCCACGCCGGTATCGCCTTTTTGAAACAGCACCGCGTTGCCGCTATTCAGGTCAGTGGCAACGATGCCCAGCGGCAACGCCATGTTTTCGATCAAGCGGCTGGCAACCAGCTCGTTCACGTAGCGCGCCAGCGCCTCCCCCCTGAACATGCCTCGCCCCACGATAGGCAGCATCCAGTCGGTAATCGCCACTTCTTCCATGTTCAACGCGGTTTGCTGCAGCTGGGCGCTGGTTTTGCCGCTGGCATACAGCGCCGCCACCAAGCTGCCCGCCGATGTGCCCACCACCAGTTGCGGTTTAAGGCCCGCCTCTTCCAGCACCGCAATCACGCCCACATGCGCAAAACCGCGCGCCGCCCCGCCGCCCAATGCCAAGCCAATTTTCAGGGGCTTTTTAGCCGCCACCACAGGCGGTAGCGGCTGCGCTGGAGGGCTGGTGGCTGCGGGGCGCGTTGCGGCGCAACCCGCCAGAGCGATTGCGGCTGCCATCCAAACAACACTCGAAACTTTAATGAGAACTATTCGCGTTCGTAATGCTACACTGGAGTTTTTCCAACTTCTGAAAGACGTCGACATGTTTAAAAAAACTCCTGTGTTGGTGAGCATCGCCTTGGCGGCGGCCACATTGTTGGGCGCAGGCAGCGCAGCCTACGCGCAAGACCAAGTGTTAAATCTGTATTCTGCCCGGCATTACTCGACCGATGAAGCGCTGTACACAGATTTCACCAAAGCCACCGGCATCAAAATCAACCGCGTTGACGCTGACGACGCAGGCATTTTGGCGCGCTTAAAAGCCGAGGGCACCGCCTCGCCCGCCGATGTGATCATGCTGGTCGACGTGGCGCGCCTGTGGAAGGGCGATGCAGACGGCCTGTTCATGCCGATCAAGTCCGCCGCGTTAGAAAAAGCCATTGCCGCCCCGCTGCGCGCCAAGGCAACGCCTGAGGGCACCACCTGGTTTGGCTATTCGACCCGAGCCCGCGTCATCGTGTACGACAAAGCTAGAGTCAAGCTGGCGGACGTTGACACCTACGAAGAGCTGGGCGACGCCAAAAACAAGGGCCTGCTGTGCACCCGCTCGGGCTCGCACCCGTACAACCTGTCGCTGTTTGGTGCAGTGGCTGAGCACATTGGCGACGCCAAAGCTGAAGCCTGGCTCAAAGGCATGGTCGACAACATGGCCCGCGCACCCAAAGGTGGCGACACCGACCAGATTCGCGCGGTAGCCGCTGGCGAGTGCGGCATTGCCATTACCAACACCTACTACGTCGCCCGGCTGATGCGCTCAGACAAGCCAGAAGACAAAGCCGTGATGGAAAAAATCGGCGTGGTGTTTCCTAATCAGGCCAGCTGGGGCACACACATGAACGTGTCGGGTGCGGCAGTGGCTAAAAACGCCAAAAACACAGCCAACGCCGTGAAGTTCATGGAATACCTGGCCAGCCCGGCTGCGCAAGATTATTTTGCCAACGGCAACAACGAGTACCCCACGGTAGCCGGAGTGAAGTTGACCAACACCGCGCTCGGCAGCATGAGCGGTGGCACCTTCAAGCAAGAAGCGCTGCCCGTTGCTGCCATTGGTGCGAGCCAAGCCAAAATCCAGCAGATGCTGGACCGCGTCGGCTACAAATAAGCACTGTTTAGTCAAGCAAAGCCCGGGCATCGCAACGTGCCCGGGCTTTTTTGTGGGCCATAATTTGACGCTGATTTACGTTAACGTCAACTTCAAATTATTGGAAACACATCATGGACATCAAAGGCAAAGTTTTTATCGTTACCGGCGGCGCATCGGGCTTGGGTGAAGGCACGGCGCGCATGCTGGCCGCGCTTGGTGGGCATGTCGTCATTGCTGACATGCAGGCTGAAAAAGGCGAAGCGATTGCCAAAGACATTGGCGGCGCGTTCGTCAAATGCGACGTGACACAAGAAGCCGATGGCCAGGCAGTTGTGGCCAAAGCAGTGTCCATGGGCAAGCTGATGGGCCTGGTCAACTGCGCAGGCATTGCCCCGGCTGAAAAAACGGTCGGCAAAAACGGCGCGCACAGCCTGGCGGTGTTCAGCAAAACCATCACGGTCAATTTGATTGGCAGCTTCAATATGATTCGGCTCGCCGCTGAGGCCATGAGCAAAAACGAGCCAGAAGCCACCGGCGAGCGCGGCGTGCTGATATCAACGGCATCAGTTGCCGCGTACGACGGGCAAATGGGCCAGGCGGCCTACAGCGCATCCAAAGGCGGCATTGTTGGCATGACGTTACCGATTGCCCGTGACCTCGCCCGCAACGGCATTCGCAACATGACGATTGCGCCGGGCATTTTTGGCACGCCCATGATGTTTGGCATGCCGAAAGAAGTGCAAGATTCACTTGCGGCGTCTGTGCCCTTCCCTTCGCGCCTGGGCACGCCGCAAGACTACGCCAAACTGGCGCAGCATATTTTTGAGAACGACATGCTCAACGGTGAAGTGATTCGCCTGGACGGCGCGATTCGCCTGGCGCCGAAGTAAGCACCCAAGTACGCGCCGAAGCAATCACCTAAGTAACAAGCGTTGTCCAAACGCTATTTAATTAATAGCTGCTCGCGCCCGTATTTATTGGCCAAGGGGCCTAAAATTACCTCAAAACAGCCCTATTTTGGGCTGTTTTTGTTTGCGCGTAACATGTGCGCTGGTTTACAAATATTTAGGAGCTTTCCCATGAAACGCAGCCTCATTGCCCTTGGCTTGACTGGTTTGCTGGCCGCGTGCGCCACACCCACCGCCCCGTTTGTGTACAACCCACCGGCGCAGCCTGAAGGCGGCTCTGGCTACACACCCAAGCCGGGTTGGGCCACCAAAAGCTTTGCGGTAGCTGCAGCCAACCCACTGGCCACTGATGCAGGCTTGCAGGTACTGCGTGCGGGTGGCTCAGCCATTGACGCAGCAGTGGCAGTGCAAATGGTGCTTACGCTGGTTGAGCCGCAGTCCAGCGGCATTGGCGGCGGCGCTTTTATGCTGCACGCCGCGGGCGCAAAGGTCGAGGCGTTTGATGGCCGCGAAACCGCGCCTGCTGGTGTCGATGAAAAATTATTTCTGGCGGCTGACGGCAAGCCGATTCCGTTTTATGACGGCGTGGTCGGTGGCAAATCAGTCGGCGTGCCGGGCACCGTAAAAATGCTGGAGGCCGCCCACAAGCAGTACGGCCGCCTGCCGTGGGCACAGCTGTTTGCGCCTGCTATCACGCTGGCAGAAAGCGGTTTTAAAGTCAGCCCGCGCCTGGCCACGCTGCTTAAAGACGAAAAATACCTCAAAGCCGACCCGGCTTCAGCCGCGTATTTTTATAACGTCGATGGCAGTCCGCTGGCCGCTGGCACGCTGCTGAAAAACCCGGCGCTGGCTGATGTGCTTCGGCAAATTGCGGCCAGGGGATCAAGCGCCATGCACGAAGGCGCGGTTGCCCAAGCCATGGTCGACAAAGTACAGAAACACCCGACCAACCCAGGCAAGCTGGCCATGAGCGACTTGGCGGGCTATCAGGTTAAAAAGCGCGAAGCGATGTGCGCCGACTACAGCGCCGCGCACGCAGCCTACCGCTTGTGCGGCATGCCGCCGCCCAGCTCGGGCGCCATTGCGGTGGGCCAAATTTTGGGCATGCTGACCCACACCAACGCAGCCGAGTTGCCGCCCGCCATGGGCATGAGCGGGGTTGCAGGCAGTGCCATGGGTTCGGGCCAAACCCCATCGGCTGACTGGCTGCACCTGTACACCGAAGCCGCGCGGCTGGCCTTTGCCGACCGCGCGCAGTACGTGGCCGACCCGGACTTTGTGCAAGCCCCCGGTGGCAGCTGGATGAGCCTGCTCGACCCGGCGTACCTCAAAACCCGCGCCGCACTGATTGACCAAAAACCGGGCGGCATGAGCATGAAAACCGCAAAACCCGGCGTGCCCGGCGCGGTAAAAACGGCTTACGCACCTATGCCAGACCAGCCCGAGTACGGCACCTCGCACATCAGCATCATTGACGCCTACGGCAACGCCATTGCCATGACCACCACGATTGAAGACGCCTTTGGCGCGCGCCAGTTAACCAATGGCGGCACAGGCAAAGCGGGCGGCTTTTTGCTTAACAACGAGTTGACCGATTTCAGCTACGCCCCCACCGACGCTGAAGGCAAGCCGATTGCCAACCGCGTGCAGCCCGGCAAGCGCCCACGCTCGTCGATGGCGCCGACGCTGGTGTTTGACAAGGCCACCAACCAAGTGGTGATGAGTGGCGGCAGCCCCGGCGGCGCGTTGATCATTCACTACACCGCCAAAATTTTGTACGGCACATTGAACTGGGGCCTGAACGCGCAGCAGGCCATTGACCTGCCCAACTTCGGCTCCAACAACGGCCCCACCCTGCTGGAAGAAAAACGCTTTTCACCGGCAACGGTTGAAGCGCTGAAGGCACGCGGCGCTGAAGTGCGTGAGCAAAACATGACCAGCGGCTTGCAAGCGATTCAACGCACGCCAACCCGATTCTTCGGCGGCGCTGACCCGCGTCGTGAAGGCATAGTGCTCG